>VBAN01000420.1 GCA_005882445.1 Candidatus Segetimicrobium genomatis
CGTTTCGTCAGGGCGTCGGCATACTCGCGGGTTTTGGCGAGGAGTTCCTCCGCCGGGAAGATGCGGTCGACGAGGCCGATCGACAGCGCTTCGTCGGGCGGGACCGTCCGGCCAGTGATCATGAGGTCGAGGGCCCGGCCTTTTCCCACCAGGCGGGGCAGCCGCTGGGTGCCTCCGTTCCCCGGCAGGATCCCGAGCGAGATCTCCGGCTGCCCGAGGCCGTAGGCGCCCGCGGCCGCGAACCGCAGGTCGCAGGCGAGGGCGATCTCCATCCCGCCGCCGAGGCAGTGGCCGTTGATGGCCGCGATGAAGACCTTGGGGGTCAGCTCGATCTTGCGGAGCACCTCGTGCATGCGGAGGATGAACTTCTCTTTCTGCGGCAGGGTCGACGCTTGGAAGAACTTCACGTCCGCGCCGGCGGAGAAGAACCGGGGCAGCGTGCTGGTCAGGACGGCCGCCTGGATCCCGTCGTCGGCGCGGACGGTCTCGACCGCCTCATCCAGCTCGAGCGCGAACTGCTGATTGTAGGCGTTCGCCGGGGGCCGGTGGAGCGAGATCTGACCGACGGCCCCCTCCCGCTCAAGACTGATCATGTCTCCCACGACTCGTCACCCCCATCCCATGCGGGCGCGCCCGCCGGCCGCGCCGTCGCGTCCCTCACCGGACGGGCGCCTGGGGCTGGCGCTCAGCCAGCCGCTCGCGGAGCCGGAACCGCTGGATCTTCCCCGTCGCCGTCTTCGGGAGCTCGGGCGTGAATTCGACCCACCGCGGATACTTGTACGCCGCGATCTTGCCGCGCACGAACGCCTGCATCTCCTCGGCCAGCGCGTCGTCGGCCCGGTGCCCCGGCTTGAGCACGACGAAGGCGTACGGCTTCACGAGCTCGTCCCGATCGGCCTTGCCGACGACGCCGCACTCCAGGACCGCCGGATGCTGGACCAGCGCCGCTTCGACCTCCGCGGGCGACACCCACTGCCCCCCGGCTTTGAGCATGTCGTCGGAACGGCCGCAGTACCAGTGGTACCCCTCGGCGTCCCGGTAGTACTTGTCCCCGCTCACGAACCAGTCGCCTCGAAACGCCTGCTTCGTCCGCTCGTGCTTGTTCCAGTAGCCCGAGGCGAGGCTGTCCCCGCTGACCAGCAGGTCGCCGATCTCGCCCGGCGGGACCTCCCGGCCATCCTCGCCGACGATCTTGACCCCGTAGCCCGGGACGATCTCCCCGCTGCTCCCCGGCCGGACCCGCCCGGCGCGGTTGCTGATGTATATATGAAGGGCCTCGGTGGATCCGATCCCGTCGAGGATCTCCACCCCGAACCGCTCCCTCCATCTGGTGAACAGCGCGGCCGGAAGCGGCTCGCCGGCGGAGACACACAGCCGGACCGCGCCGAGGTCGGCAGGGCCGTCCGCGGCCAGCATCGCCGCGTAGGCGGTGGGGACGCCGAAGAACAGGGTCGGCCGGTACCGGCGGATCAGATCGAAGTAGACCCGCGGCTCGAACCGCCCCGGATACAGCACGGCGGCGGCCCCTACCCGAAACGGAAAGGACAGCGCGTTCCCCAGCCCGTAGGCAAAAAAGAGCTTGGCGATGGAGAGGCAGACGTCGTGCTCCCGAATATCTAAGATTGCGCGGGCGTATTGATCGGCGGTCACGACCATATCGTGGTGCAGGTGCACCGTCCCTTTGGGCGCGCCGGTGCTGCCGCTGCTCCACAGCCAGAATGCCGGCTCGTCGCGGTGGGTCGCCGCCGGAGCCAACTCGGGGGACGCCGCGGCCATGAGATCCCGAAGCGCGTGCTGCCCCCGGCCGGGCGTGCCGGCGACGACGACGTGCCGGAGCGCGGGAAGGCCCGCGAGCGCCGGCGCCAGCACCGGCAGCAGCGCCTCGCTCACCACCACCACCCCGGCCCGGCTGTCGCGCAGCATGTAGGCGTAGTCGTGCGTCGTCAGAGCGGTGCAGGTGGGCACCGCGACCGCCCCGATCCGGATCGCCCCCCAGAACAAATACGCCAGCTCCGGAGAGTCGAGCATCAGCAGCAGGACGCGCTCCTCCGCGTGGACCCCGAGCGACCGCAGGGCGTTCCCCGCCCGGTTTACCTGGGCCAGCAGCGTGCGGTAGGTGATCCGGTCGTCGCCCGTGTAGATCGCGACCCGGTCGCCCCGGCCCTGCTCGAGATTGCTGTCGAGAAACGCGGTGGAGACGTTGAAATCTTCGGGAACGTCGACGACCGGGCTCATCGGCCCCGCTTTCGCGGCCTGCGCCTGACTCTCCTCTCAGACCCGCGCGGGCACGCGCAGGGGATCGCGTGCGGCGCTAGGGGCAGGGGGTGGCGAGGGCGGCGCTGCTGATCGCGAGGCCGGCAACGTCGCTCTTGGGCTCGTTCCACGTGTACATGCCGACCACGCGGTCCTGCTCGTTGAGGACGGGGGAGCCGCTGCTCCCCCGCTCCGGCCGGTCAGAGGACTCGATCTCGAACACCGGGGTGCCGTCATCCGCCGCCGCCATCTTCGTGATGATGCCGGTGGCCACGATCTTTTCCGTGGCCTTCGAGAT
>VBAN01000089.1 GCA_005882445.1 Candidatus Segetimicrobium genomatis
CTGGCCCTCCTCGCGCTGGGCCTCAACCTGATCTTCGGCGTGCTCGACATCGTGTGGATCGCGTACGTGGACCTCGTCGCCGTGTGCATGTACGGGGTGTATTTCCTGGTGACGCTGTACGGGTGGCCGCTCTGGGCGGCGGGGCTCGCCGCGGTGGGGCTGGGGGGACTTCTCGGGACCGCGGTCCACCTCTTGATCATTTCCCCCATCCTCGGAAGCCCTCCGGTCAACCAGCTCCTGGCGACCGGTGGGCTGCTCTTCTTCCTTCAGTCCTTCATGACGTTCCTCTGGACCACCGACCACCGGTCGATCCGCCTGAGCCTGCCGGTCATCCAGGCCGGGGGGCTGTTCATCCCGGTCACGCGCCTGCTCGCCTTCGGCATCGCGGTCCTCGCCGTGCTGGGCCTCTACCTCTTCCTCACGCGCACGTATATGGGCACGGCGATCCGGGCGGTGTCCCAGGATCGGGAGGCGATGCGGCTGATGGGCGCCGATCCGCAGCGAGTCTACGTGGTCACCTCGGCGGTTGGCGGCGCCTTGGCGGGGGTGGCGGCGGCGCTGTTGATCATCCAGTATCCCGTCCATCCGTATTTCGGCGCCGCGTTCGGCCCCCTCACGTTCATGATCTGCGTGCTGGGCGGGCTCGGGAACATGGTGGGCGCCTTCGCCGCGTCGTTCATCCTGAGCGAGATCATCTCGTTCGGCGGCGTGCTGCTCTCCACCGAGATGGGCTACGTGCTGGCCTTCGTGCTCTTCATCGCCCTGATGGTCGCGCGGCCGGGCGGGATCCTCGCCAGGCGGGCATGACCCTTCCCCGCGCGCTCGCGGTCTTCCTGATGGCGCTGATCGCGGCCCTGCCGCTGGTCCCCATGGGCGGGATGCGGCAGTACGTGCTCCACGTCCTCGTCCAGATCTTCATCTGGTCGTTCATCGCCGGCGCGTGGTCGCTGATGGGACGGTTCCGGCTGGTCTCGCTGGGGCACGGCGCGTTCCTGGGCATCGGCGCCTACACCACGACCCTGCTGTGGAACGTCTTCGGGCTGACGCCGTGGGTGGGGGGGCTCGCGGCGGTGGCGGGGGCGGTCGCCGTGGCCGCCGTGGTCGGTTATCCCTGCTACCGCCTGCGGGTGGTCGGGCACTACTTCGTCCTCGTCACGCTCGCCGTCGGCGAGGTCGTCCGCCTGCTGATCATCGCCGAACGGGGATGGACCGGCGGCTCCCTCGGTCTGACGCTCAGGGCCGCGCCCGCGCAGGCGAGCCTGCTGGCCGCGCAGTTCGCCGACAAGCGCGTCTTCTATTACGCGTCGGTCCTCGTGTGGCTAGGCGGCCTCTACCTCTGGCGCCGCGTGGACCGGAGCATGGCCCGGTCGGCGATGGAGGCGATCGGGGAGGACGAGACGGCGGCCGCGGCGGTGGGGATCGATGTGACCCGGTTCAAGCTCGGCATCACCGCGCTGTCCGCGGCGCTCACGGCGGCCGGCGGGGTCCTCTACGCGCAGTACATCACCTATGTGAGCCCGGAGACGCTGTCGGGGATCGGCGTCTCGCTCCGGATCGTGTTCGCCGCCGTGCTGGGGGGGATGTACTCCCTCCTCGGGCCGACGGTGGGGACCGCGCTGACGATCGCCCTGGCCGAGTACCTGCGCGTGACGTTCGGGATCAGGCTGATCGGCATGGCGGAAACCATCTACGGCCTGGTGCTCATCCTGCTCATCATCTTCCTGCCGGTCGGCCTCTACGGCGGGCTCGAGCAGGTGATGCGCCGCGCGGGCGCCGCTCGTCCCGGCCGGAGGATGGCGTTTCTCCAGACACGAAAAGGGTAGCGCGGGCGCCGCCGGACGCGGCGCCGAAGCCGGAGGTCGGGCCCATGCTGCCGTTCGATGCGGAGAGGCTTCAGCGGGTGATGCGCGCGCACAACGCGGACGTGATCCTCGCCACGACGCGCCACAACGTCCGCTATCTCACCGGCGGATACTACCTCTCGTTCTACGCGCGGGCGCCGCGGTTCGGCGGCGGGCAG
>VBAN01000423.1 GCA_005882445.1 Candidatus Segetimicrobium genomatis
CGTCTGGTTATCGGGGTTCCGATCCTTGCTTGCGGCCGCCGCACCGGCGTGCCCGTGAGCGGTCTGGTGTCATATCAAAAACAGGACCCCTCGACGCTGGAGACCCTCGATGCTCGAATCGGAATAGTAGGGGTGGTTCCTATCCTTGGGTGGCGGCGACACCTCTTGCTCTGTGATCTTGCTCTTGTACCAGAGGTTGCGTGTCGCGGGGGCTCCCGTGCCTGGGTCTTTGGCGTTGAACGCTTCACCCAGCTTGTACTTCTCCCAGATATGATCGTCGTACATGGCCCCGTTGGCTGAGGAATATGCCTGGACCACGACCTGGATCTGGTCGGCGGGTATGTTGTAGGAAAACTGGAATCCGTTCAGTCCGTTCGAGATGTTCCCGTAGAGAATCGGATTGTGGAGGTTGGGCCACGCATACAACTGCCGGATCCTGACCTTCCGATTGACAATTGACTCGTACTTGTCGAACTGATACGCAGGGTCACCGGGGCGAAGGTCGTGTGCCTCAACTGCGGCGGGGAAACGTGCCATCGCGGTCATTCCCGCCGCCCCCCATACTGTCTTGAAGAGTCCGCGTCTGCTCACCCCTTTGTCCGCCAACGGACCCACCTCCCATGGTTCTCAGAAGCGCTTCCAGGGGGCGTTCGATCTTTGACGGACGCTTCCTTCCGCAGGCTGCCGGCGTGATCAGTTCACGCCCCCTCCAACCTCTGGCCCAGATAGCGCCGGGCCGAGGCCGAAAGTTCCCTCACCAGGCACGTTCCCACCGGTAGCCGCCGGGATCCCGCACGATACGGCCCCAGGCCGGAAACCGCTCGTGCGTGAACACGAGGGTCGCGCGTTCCGGCACGGCATCGGCGACGAGGCGGCCGCGCGATGCGCGCATCGCCGCCTGATCCCGCCCGGCGGGAATCCAGTCATGGTGCTCGACCTCACAGGGCAGATGGAAGAGGTCGCCCACGTAGTAGAATGCCTCCCCCGCCGAGTGCACGCGCACGATGGTGTGCCCGGGGGTCTCGCCGGGCGCCGGTATTATCGTCGCTCCGGGGACAATCTCACGCTCGTCATCGACGAGATCGAGCAGGCCAAGCCCTTCGACGATCCCGAGGCGGCCCGCCAGCTCCGAGCCCCGGTCCTCTCGCGCCGGATTGCGGGCCCAATCGGCGCGGCCGATCAGATGCCGGGCCCGCGGGAATCGGGCCACATCCCGGCCCTCCCGCTCGAGCGTCACGCCGCCGAAGTGGTCGCCGTGCGCGTGGGTGATGCAGACGTGGGTGACCTCCCCGGCCCGGATGCCGAGCGCGGCGAGGGCGTGCTCCAGACCCGGAGACCGCCGGACGCCCGGCCACCGCGCGGCAAACCTCCGCTGCCACGCGGAGTCCGGGTCATCGAGTCCGGGGTCGACGAGGATCGAGGCGTTCCCAATTCGGATATGAGCGAGGTTCAGGCCTATCGTAAACGCGCCGTCCGCCCCGGCCTCCGGCACGGCGCGGCGCCACTCCGCCTCGGGAGCGACGAATTTCGGCGCCCACGACATCGAGCCTTCTGAAATGATGGTCACGGCGGCGTCGCCAAACTTGCGGGTCGCGGTGTAGTCGCCGGGCGGCGTCATCTGCCGGCCTCGAGCCCCGCCAGAAGGCTCTTCGAGACCTTGCACACCATCGTGTAGGCCGGGTCGTACATGTTTCCCAGATCATACCGAGCGCACTGCCCCAGCAGGAGATGCGCGCCCCGCGCGTCCAGTCCGTAGTCCTCCTGCAGCCACCGAACCATCTCCGTTGTGGCGTGCTGGACGCACTGGTCCAGAGGGCGGGCGTTCCCCACAGTCATGATCTCGTCCGCGTTCTCCGCCCTCGGCCATTGGAGCGCTTTCCCCTTCACCAGCCGGACCGTGAACTGGATGTCGAACGAAATCTCGATACCCGTCCCCACGATCTCCCCGTCGCCCTGGAGGGCGTGCCCGTCGCCCACGTGAAAGAGGGCCCCGCGGACGAACACGGGAAAGTGCACCGTGACGCCCTCGACGAAGCCCCGGTAGTCCATGTTTCCGCCGTGCGTGGAAGAGGTGGCCGTAGAGATCGCCTGCCCCCTGGGCGGCGCCACGCCGAAGCAGCCCACCATGGGCCGCAGCGGCAGCGTCAACCGGCCCAGCGCCGTCCTCGGCTCAACGAGGGTGGCCGTACCCGCCTCCTGGTCGATCTCCCATCGGGCGGGCGCTTCGTCGGGGGCCTGCTTCACGGTTTCCGGCTCGAGCACGTTGGGGGCGATCGCGCTGGCGCTCCACCCGAATTTCCGGTTGGGCCTGAGCCGGTCGAAGGTGACGGAGAGCATGTCCCCCGGCTCCGCTCCCTCCACAAAGAACGGTCCTGTCTGGGGATTGCCCCGCTCGGTCACCTGCTTCCCCGTCGCATCCATCCCGCGCGCGTCCACCGTCGTCGTGATCACGGTGCTCCCGGAGACGATGGTCAGGACCGGCGCGTGCGCGCCGATGGAGGTGTGGTACACTCGTGGCTCAAATCGATGGACGCTCATTGAAGGCCCCCTCGAGTGGCCTGCCCCGCGCAGGGCACGTTCCCACCTGCGCGCCACCCGCCCGCTATAGCGAAAACTCGCCCTGCCCCACGATCACCGCCGCGCCGCCGACCGTGACGCGCTCGACCCGCCCATCACGTCCTTCCACGCGCGCGTACAGC
>VBAN01000422.1 GCA_005882445.1 Candidatus Segetimicrobium genomatis
AGTCGGGGGACGCGGGGTACAATGACAGTGAGATCGGCGCCGGGGACCCACCCGGCGACTCTACCCAAGGGGAGGCGGATTATGCGACATCGCGTCCGCCGATCGAGGCTGAACACTGGTACCGACCGGGAGACGCCACCGAAGCAGTGACGGAGCAGGGCCCGAGGCGGCCTCTGCTCCGAGCGAACCCCCGACCGCCTGCCGATCGGGGAGACTGAATCTCCCACTGGGTGGAGTGAGACTCCACGAAGGTGGAGTCGGGGCAACGACGTAATACAGGCCGGCGGCACAATGGCGTGCCGCCGGCCTTATGTTTTCGTGGCCTGCCGATCCGTCCTGAGAACCCGGGCGGCCGGCGGGGCAGCAGGCCTGACCAAGGGGGGGCGATTGTGGAGAGCAGACCGCCAGGTCACGGCGTGCCGGCACCCGCGCCGCTGGAGGGGACCCGGGTCGTGGACCTCACCCAGTTCATGGCGGGTCCCTTCGGGACCGCGATGCTCGGGGACTATGGGGCCGACATCCTGAAGATCGAGCCTCCCGGCGAAGGCGACGGAGCCCGCGCCTGGGGCCCGCCGTTTGCGGGGGGCGAGAGCATCTACTTCCTCAGCGTGAACCGCAACAAGCGCAGCCTGACCCTGAACCTCCGTCACCCCGAAGGGGTGGCGCTCTTCCTCAAACTCGTCGACCGGGCCGACGTCCTGGTGGAGAACTTTACCCCGGGGACGATGACCAAGCTCGGGATCGGCGACGACGTCCTACGCCGCCGGAACCCGCGGCTGATCTACTGCGCCATCTCCGGATTCGGGCAAACCGGTCCCGATCGGAACCGGCCGGCGTTCGACCTCATCCTGCAGGGGATGGGCGGGATCATGGGCACGACCGGCGAAGAGGGCGGGGCTCCGGTGCGGGTCGGGGTGCCGGTCGCCGACATCGCCGGCGGGATGTACGCGGCGTACGCGATCGTCCTGGCCCTCCTGGCGCGGGGCCGCACCGGCCCCGGCCAATCCCTCGACGTGTCGATGCTCGATGCCCAGATCTCCTGGTTCTCGTATTACCTGGGAATCTATCTCGCGTCCGGGGAGATCCCGCCCCGGCGAGGGTCCGCCCATGCCACGGTGGTTCCGTATCAGGCGTTTGCCTGCGCCGACGGCCGCTACATCACGCTCGGGACGGGCACCGACCGGCTCTTTCGGCAGTTTTGCGAGGTGGCGGGCGTCTCGCTGGCCGATGACCCGCGCTTCAAGACGAATGCGGACCGGATCGTCCACCGTGACGAGCTGATTCCGCGGCTGACCACGCTGTTCCGAACGCGCCCGGCGGATGAGTGGCTCGAGGCGCTCGTCGCCGCGGGCGTCCCCTGCGGCCCCATCTCCACGGTCGATCAGATCGTCAAGGATCCGCAGGTTCGCGCGAGGGAGATGCTGGTGGAGATCGACCATCCATCGGCCGGGCGCATCACCATCCCCGGGCTCCCGGTGAAGTGCTCCGCGACCCCCGGAGCGATCCGCAGGCCACCCCCTCGCCTCGGGGAGCACACCGTTGAAACGCTCACCGACCTTGGAGTGCCGGCTGAGGAAATCCGGCGCCTGCGGCGCGAAGGAGTGATCTAGGCCCCCGCGAATGGTTCGCCCATGACGACTGGAACCGGACGGCTCGATTACTTCGGCATCGATCCGCTGCTCAGCGAGGACGAACGCCTGACCCGGGACACCGTGGGACGCTTGGTCGACCGCGAGGTGATCCCGCGAATCGGCCGCGCGTGGCTGGCCGGCGAGTTTCCCCGCGACCTGGTCCAGAGACTGGGAGCGCTCCGGCTGTTTGGGGCCAACCTTCCACAAGAATATGGCTGCGCGGGCATGAGCAACATCGCCTACGGGTTGATCATGCAGGAACTCGAGCGGGGCGACAGCGGCGTGCGGTCGTTCGCCTCGGTGCAGGGCGCGCTGGTGATGTATCCCATCTTCGCGTACGGCAGCGAGGAGCAGCGCAGAGCCTGGCTCCCCGCGATGGCGGCCTGAGAGAAGATCGGGTGCTTCGGCCTCACCGAGCCGAACGCCGGGAGCGATCCGGGCGCGATGCAGACCCGCGCGCGGCGGGTCTCCGGCGGGTGGGCGCTGGACGGCACGAAGATGTGGATCACCAGCGGCTCGATCGCCGACGTCGCGCTCGTCTGGGCCAAGGCCGAGGACGGCGTGGTGCGCGGGTTCCTGGTCGATCCGCACACTCCGGGATTCTCCGCCCACGACATCCACACCAAGGCGTCGATGCGGGCGTCGGTCACCAGCGAGCTGGTGCTCGAGAACGTCCGGGTCCGGGAGGAGGACGCGCTGCCCGGCGCGGTGGGTCTGGGCAAGGCGCTCAGCTGCCTGACCCAGGCGCGGTATGGCATCGCCTGGGGGGCCGTCGGCGCGGCCATCGCATGCTACGAAGAGGCCCTGGCCTATGCCCGCGAACGGATCGCCTTCGGCCGGCCGATCGCCGCGACGCAGATCATCCAAGAGCGGCTGGTGAACATGCTGAGCGAGCT
>VBAN01000426.1 GCA_005882445.1 Candidatus Segetimicrobium genomatis
GCTCTCCGCCGGTCAAGCCCCCGTCCGAACTGGCCTACTACCGCGCCTTCCTGCGCGCGGCGGCGATCGACGAGGAGCTCGCCCTGGCGGGCGTTCCCGACGTGACCGGCGTGTGGTGCCACGAGGTGGGCGGGTCGCGGCTCTTTACGGTGGTGGCGGTCAGGCAGCGCTACTCCGGGCATGCCAAGCAGGCGGCGCTCGTGGCCTCGCAGTGCCACGCCGGGGCGTACCTGGGCCGCTTTGCGGTGGTGGTCGACGAGGACATCGACGTGATGAACCTGGAGGAGGTCATGTGGGCGATCTGCACCCGTTGCGATCCGGAGAAGGACATCGACATCCTGCGCCGCTGCTGGAGCGGCCCGCTGGACCCGATCATCCCGCCGGGGCAAAAGGGCCTGAACTCTCGGGCGATCATCGACGCCACCAGGCCCTTCGAGTGGCGGGACAAGTTCCCCCCGGTTGCCGAGTCGAGCCCGGAGCGCCGCGCCGAGGTGCTGAAGAAGTGGGACGGCGTCCTGTTCTCGGACGGAGCCGTACTGGGCCGGCCGGCGGCCCGCGGCGCCGCGGCGGTGAAGGGGGCGGGTTAGGCCCGGCGGGCAGGCGCCGCCATCGGGGGCGCGGTGGTCCTGTGAAAACGACCAGGGTCCTCCCGGACCGGCTGGCGGCCCTGCTCGGCGCCGGCGCCCCCGCCGTGCTGCTGACCGTTGGCGCCGATGGGTGGGCGCACGCGGCGATGACCTGGGCCGTTGCCATCGCCCCGGATCGCGTGCGGTTCGTGGCCGACCACGGGAGCATGACGCTGGCCAACCTCGAACGCGACGGGAAGGCGGCCCTCCAGGTGATCGGTCGCGACAACATCGTCGGGCTGGTCAAGGGGCCGGCGCGGATGCGGCGCCCTCGGATCGAGGCCGCCCCGTTCGCGATGGCCATGTGGGAGATGGCCGTGGCCGAGGTCAGGGACCAGGCCTGGGCGCCGGTCGCGGTCTCGCCCCTGGCCTACGAGTGGAGAGGCCCGGAGGCCGCTGTCCTGCGCCGGATCGAACAGGCGGTGGTGGCCGAACTGCGGGATTGGTCGGAGTGACCGGTCCTTCCGGCGGTGCGACGCTCGAGCCGGTGGGATATCTCGATCTGCCGGGCGGAGGCCAGATCGTCGTCGATGGGCGGTACGCGTACGTCGGCCACATGGCGCCGCCGCACGGCACCACGATTCTCGACGTCGGGGACCCGGCGCATCCGCGCGTGGTCGCGCAACTGAGCGTCCCGGGCGACATCCACTCGCACAAGGTGCGCGTCGCCGGCGACGTGATGTTCGTGAACTACGAACGCTTCCCCGAGAACGACCGCGGCCGCGGCCCGGCCGTGGGCCTCAAAATCTTCGATATCGCGGACCGCCGCGCGCCCCGGGAGATCGCCTTCTTCCGCACCGCCGGACGCGGTGTGCACCGCTTCGATCTCCAGGGCACGCACGCGTTCCTGTCGACCGAGTGGCCCGGGTTTCGATCGAACATCCTGCTCATCGTGGACATCGCCGATCCGGCGCATCCGGCGCCCGTCGGGCAGTGGGCGTTCCCCGGCCAGGAGGCGGGGGTGTCCGCCGGGCCGCTGCCGATCGACCATTGGGTGCATCTTGCGCTGGCGCGCGGCGACCGGGCCTACGCGGCGTGCGGCCACGCCGGCGTCATGATCGTCGATATCTCGGATCTGCGGCGTCCGAGCACCGTGGGCGCCGTGGCGTGGGATCCGCCGTACGCGGCCCCCACCCACACGTTTCTGCCTGTGCCGCACCGCATCCGCAACCGCCGTTTCGCCATCGTCACCGACGAGGACGTCACCGACGATGTGCTCGAAGATCCGCCCGCGTTCATGTGGGTGCTGGACATCACCGAGGAGGCGCGCCCGGTGCCGGTCGCGACCTATCACGTCGATCCGGCGGGGCTCGCCGTCCCGGGACAGCGGTTCGGCGCGCATCAGCCGTGGGAGCACGTGCGCGAGGACAACATCGTGTTCTTGGCCTGGTTCAGCGGTGGGGTGCGCGCGGTGGACATCTCCAACCCCTACCGGCCCGAGGAGGCGGCGGCGTATCTGCCGCCCGCGGCGCAGGGACGGCGGGTGCCTCAGACGAACGACGTGTTTGTCGATCGCCGGGGGTTGGTGTTCGCCATCGACCGGTACGAAGGCCTCAGCGTGCTCGAGTTTCGCCGGGCCGGCTGAAGAGACGCTCGCCATGAGAAGGAGGAAGATCCGCGATGCGATGCGGCCGTGGGATGTTGGGCCTGATCGTGGTGCTCGCCGTCAGCCTCGGAGCCGGTATCTTGCGCGGCCCGGGTCCGGCGTCGGCCACCGCCGGCGGCTGGGTGCTGCCGACCGAGCCGGTGACGCTCAACGAGTGGGACGGCGGCGACGGGACCAAGTCCGCGCTGCTGAGGGAACTGATCGCTCAGTACGAGCAGATGCACCCGAACGTCACGGTGAAGTTCGAGACCGACGTGAAATCGCTGAAGGTGGCCGCGGCGATCGCCGCCGGCACGATACATCGTGGCCAAAGCGGTCGAACCCCTCCCGCCGGCGGCCTGGGGGCAGACCGGTGTAGACGGGGTCGTCGCGCTCTACCTCCCGCACGTCCTGGACGCCATCACCGCCGGCCACAGCCTGTATGCCGTGCCGGACCAGTTGAACGCGCACAGCCTGTACATCAACAACCGCCTGTTCCGCGCGGCCGGCCTCGATCCCGCCAAAGACGCCCCCAAGACCTGGGACGACGTGGCCCGGCTGAACAAGATGCTCACCAGGAAACAGGGCGACCGGGTCGTGCAGAAGGGCTTCGAAATGCGCTACGTCTGCGACGACGGCCACTGGCAGGCGCACATGTTCCATATCCTCGTGTACCAGGCGGGCGGCGATGTGATCAAGAACGGCAGGGCCGCCTTCAACAGCGAAGCCGGCCAGCGGGCGCTCGCGACCTGGAAGAGCCTCGTGGTCGCGCCGACCGTGACCAACAACACCTGCTCGTCGCCGTACCAGGACTTCGCGGTGGAGCAGGACGCGATGACCTTCGCCGGGCCGCACGTGGGCAAGATCGTGGAACGGATCAACCCG
>VBAN01000427.1:0-746 GCA_005882445.1 Candidatus Segetimicrobium genomatis
CACGCGACCGCGGCCCTCGCAGTACGGGCAGGCGATCCGCATGATCTCCTCGAGGTTCTGATACACCCGCTTCCGGGTGAGCTCGACCAGCCCCAATCCGGTGAGATCGATGATGTGGATCTTCGTCCGGTCACGGCGCACGGCGTCCTGCAGGGCCGCCAAGACCTGGCGGCGGTGCTTCTCGGAGTCCATGTCGATGAAGTCGATCAGGATGATGCCGCCGATGTCGCGAAGCCGGATCTGCCGGGCCCCCTCCCTGGCGGCCTCGATGTTCGTCTTGAGGATCGTGCTCGGCTGGTCCGTCTTCCCGACGTATTTCCCGGTGTTGACATCGATGACCGTCGCGGCCTCGGTTCGATCGAACACCAGGTAGCCGCCGCTGGGCAGCCAGACCTTGCGGTGCAGCGCCCGTTCGATCTCCCGCTCAACCCCGGCGACCTCGAACAGCGGCCGGGGGTCCCGGTGGAGCTGGACCCGCTCCAGGAGCCGCGGCGGAAACGACGTCAGCAGGTCCCGGACCCGCTCGAATTCGGCGGGCGAGTCGACCACAAAACGGTCCACCTCGCCGGTGAAGAGATCCCGGACCACCCGGCCGATCAGCCCGAGGTCCTGGTAGAGGAGGGCCGGCGCCCGCGCGGTCCGCGCGCGCTCCGTGACGCCCTGCCAGACCTGGAGCAGAAACCGGACATCGTCGGCCAGATCCCGCTCCGCCATCCCTTCGGCCGCGGTCCGCACTATGAGGCCCA
>VBAN01000427.1:766-3086 GCA_005882445.1 Candidatus Segetimicrobium genomatis
CCGTTTGCGCTCCTGCTCGTCATCGATGCGCCGGCTCACCCCGACCCCGGTCACGGTGGGCATCAGCACGACATAGTGCCCGGGAAGCGCGACGTAGGTCGTGGCGCGGGCGCCCTTGCTGCCGCGGGGCTCCTTGGTGACCTGGAGGAGGATCTCCTGGCCGACCCGGAGACGCTCGGTGATCGACCCCCGGCCGATCTGGTCCTCGAGTTCCTCTCCCTCCTGCCCCGGCATCGGGACGATGCGCTTTTGGCGGATGTCGGCGAGGGGGAGGAACGCGTTGCGGTCCAGCCCGATGTCGATGAACGCCGCCTCCATCCCCGGCAGCACGCTCGCGACGCGGCCCTTGTAGACGTTGCCGGCGAGCGGCACGCCGCGCTCGACGAGATATCCGGTGAGCACACCGTCTTCCAGGATCGCCACGCGGACCTCGAACGGATCAACGCTTGCGACAATCTCCCTGCCCATCCTCGGGTCACTCCTCCAGACGCTCTGACCTCCCCCGCAGGCGAATCACCCGCACAGGGACGGCCGGCGACGCGTCAAACTCGATCCCCGCCTTTTGATAGCGCATCCCGATATTCAGCAGCAGGGCCGTGGCCCAGACCATCGTCATGAGGGCGCTCCCCCCGTAGCTGATGAACGGCAGAGGGATCCCCGTGATCGGCATCATCCCCACGGTCATGCCGACGTTCACGAACACGTGAAAGGCGACCATGGAGACGATGCCCACCGCCGCCAGCGCCCCGAACCGGTCGCGCGCGACCGTGGCGACGCGCACGCCCCGGACCAGCCACAGCAGGAACAGGCCGAGCAGCGCCACCGACCCGACGAACCCCAGCTCTTCGCCGACGACCGAAAAGATGAAGTCGGTGTGATGTTCGGGGACGAAGCGCAGGACACCCTGCGTGCCGGCAAACAACCCTTTCCCCCACAAGAGACCGCTGCCCACGGCGATCTTGGACTGAATGATCCCGTACCCCGCGCCGAGGGGGTCCAGGCTCGGATGGAGGAACGCCAGGAGGCGCCGCCGCTGGTATTCCTTGAGCACATGCCAGAGGGCCGGGACCAGCAGCAGGCCCCCCGCGCCGATGACGGCGAGGTCGCGCTGGCGCGCGCCGCCCGCGTAGAGCATCCCGACGAAGATGGCGCCGTACACCAGCGCCGTCCCGAGATCGGGCTGCTTGAAAATCAGCAGGATCGGCAGCGCGATGTGCCCGAGAAACGGCATGAGCTCCCACACGGACCGGTAGGGACCCGGGCGGTCGGTGAGGTGCTTCGCCAGCGTGATCACGATGACGATCTTGGCCAGCTCGGACGGCTGGAACTGCCCGAGCGGTCCGAGGGCGATCCACCGCTGAGCGCCCAGGCTCGTCCGGCCGACGACGAGAACCGCGGCGAGCAGGAGGAGATTGGCGACGTACAGCGCGCGGGCCCCCGAGGCGAAGTTGCGGTAGTCGACCGCGAGCAGGAAGCCCGCGACCGCGACGCCCACGGCGAGGTGCAGCGCCTGGCTGCGGACATACAGGAAGGGGTGGGCCGAGACATGGGTGCTGCTGTAGACCATGATGAGGCCGAACCCCGTGAGCGCCAGCGTGGCCCCGAGCAGGGGAAGGTCCAGCTGCCTGAAAAACCGGCCCGGCCCCGTGGGGCTGGGAAGCGGCGGGCCGGTCAGCGCGGTCACGGGTGCGTATCGTCCGGGCGCGTCCCGCCCGCCGGCGCGGGGGCCGGGTGCGCCGCGCCGGGCTGGCCGGTGCCGAACGCGGCCTGCAGCACGCGCTGCGCGATCGGAACGGCGAACTCCGCGCCGTATCCGACGTTTTCGACCAGGGCCACGACCACGAGCGTGGGATGATCGATGGGCGCGTACCCGGCAAACCAGGCGTGCGGCCGGCCGTGAGGGTTTTCCGCGGTCCCGGTCTTGCCGGCGACCGTCAGCCCCGGGATCTGGATCGACACGGCGGTGCCCCGGGTGACGACGGCCTCCAGCCCGGCGCGCAGCACCTCCATGGTCCGCGCGCTGAGGTGAATCTGCCCGGAGGGCGGAGGCGCCAATCGTAGGAGCAGCCGGCCCTGGGGCGAGGAGATCCGCGTCACCTGGTGCGGCGTGACCAAGGTGCCTCCGTTGGCGACGGCGGCCAGGAGGCGCGCGACCTGAATGGGCGTGGCGAGGACGAAGCCCTGGCCGACGGCGGTGTTCAAGGTGTCGCCGGGAAACCACTGCTGCTGCCAGACCCGCTGCTTCCAGTCCGGATCGGGAATGACCCCGGCGCTCTCCTGGAGGAGATCGATCCCGGTGGTCTGCCCCAGATCGAACATG
>VBAN01000090.1:0-492 GCA_005882445.1 Candidatus Segetimicrobium genomatis
AGATCACGGGCGCGCGCGGCCGTCTCAACGGCCAGGGATTCGACGGCCTCCACGCGCGGCTCCAATACGGCGCCGGCATCCTGAGCCTGACCGATCTCCGCGCGGATACGGCCGGAGGCCGAATCGGCGGCGACCTGCTCCTGAACGCCGGCAATCCGTCGCCGTCGTATCTGTTCAGCGGCTCGACGACCAATGTCGACGTGCGCGCGTTTGCCTCCGCGGGGCTCCCCGGACTCACCTCGCTGACCGGACGGGTCTCCGGGAGCATGGTCGGCGTGGATTCGGGGACCGGCCTGCAGATCATGGGAGATGTGACGATGGGGCAGGGCTCCCTCCAGAGCCTGCCCTTCGATGGGCTGCATGCCGTGTTCTGGCGCGGCGCCGCCGGGTCGGTGGACCTGGACTACCTGAGCGGGCAGATCGGGGGGGCGGCCATCTACTCCGCAGGGAATGTCGGGGCCGACGGCGCGCTGGACCTGGAGGTCTTGGTCC
>VBAN01000090.1:541-13614 GCA_005882445.1 Candidatus Segetimicrobium genomatis
ACGGCCGCCTCGGGCCGATCGCCTTCGCCCGCGCTCAAGGAGATGTGACCGTCACGCCCGGCGGGCTCTCCTCACACACTCTGGTCTTGCGGAACGGCCCGGCCCGCTACCGGTTGAGCGGCGGGCTCACCTTCGACCCCCCGTCCGCGGCGGACATCCGCCTGGAGGCCGAAGACGTCGACGCGCAGTGGTTGAGCGCCGCCCTCACCGCCGCTCCGGATATGACCGGCACGCTCTCCGGAGATCTCACGCTCAACGGTCCCCTCACGGCCGCCACGGTGGCGGGCCAGGTTGCGCTCGACCGCGGCAGGGTGAGCCGCCAGCGGATCGACCACGCCGAGGCGCACCTGACCCCGGAGGCCGGGCGGATCCGGATCGCGGAGGCCGAGGCCCGGGTGAATGGATCCCGGCTCCACGCTGCCGGGACCCTTGATCCCGGAGGCCCGATCGACCTGCGCGTGTGGGCCGAGAATCTCCGGCCGGTCGATATCACCGCCGCGCTCGGGTTGAGCTTCCCGGCGGAGGGAGGGCTGGCGCTGTCCGGGGAGGTGGGAGGCACGCTGCGGAGTCCCCGGTTGGCCGGAGAGGTGAGCGCCCACGGCCTCGTCGTAGGCGGGGAGGCGTTCGATGCCTCGGGAGCCATGGAGTATCAGGGGGGGACCCTGCGCCTCCGCTCGCTCCAGCTGGTCCAAGGGCCCTCCAGCTACCGGCTGTCCGGGGAGATCCGGCCCGGCCCTGATCCAACCGCCGGCCTCGCGCTCGATATCGACCACGGGGAGGTCGCCGCGGTCCTGGCCGCGATGGGCCTCCAGATGCCCGCGCCGATCCGCGGCACCATCGATGGGCGGGTCGAGCTCTCCGGAGCGTTGGACGATCCCTCCGCCCGATTGAATCTCACGTTGCACGACGCCACCTTTGGGGCGTATACGATCGGCACGGGGGCGGCCGACCTGACCCTCACGCACCAGAAGATCGAGATCGACCGCTTCGAGATCCATCCGGCCCAGGGACAGGTCGCGGCCAAAGGGCGGATCGACCTCGCGGGTCCCAGCGCGGTGGAGGTTTCGGCCCAGGACCTCAACCCTGATTTCCTCAGGCCGTTTTTCCAGTTCGATCGGCCGTTCGAGGGCAGGATGACCTTTACGGCCCAGTTCACCGGGACGATGCAGGATCCCACGGCCGGTCTTTCGCTCGACGCCACGGATGTCGGCGTCTCCGACGCCCTGGCCGACCGGATCACCGGGCTGGCCTATTATACGAACGGCGCACTCCACATCGAGCAGGCGGTGGTCGCCAAAGGCCCGCATAAGGTCGTGGTGGCGGGCACGCTCCCGGTCGACGCCAAGACCATGACGCTGGATCCCGCGCGGTCGCTCGCGCTGCAGCTGCGCCTTCAAGACGCGGGCCTCAGCTCCCTCGTGTTCTTGACCCCGCAGATCACGGACGCGACGGGGACCATCGCGGGCGCGGTCGACCTCGCCGGGACGGTGGCCGCCCCGCAGATGACCGGGTCCTTGCGATCGGCCGAGGGCCGGCTGAGCATCAGGGGATTGCGCACCCCCCTTGAACACCTGAACGTGGATCTGTCCTTTTCTCAGGACAACATCCAGGTGCGCGACCTCTCGGCGACGCTGGGGCAGGGACAGATGGCCGCCAGCGGGGCCGTCGAGATCACCAACTTCCGGCCGGGCAACGTTCAGCTGGCCTTCACGGCCGCGCATGCCGCCGTCGACGTGCCCGGGCTATACAACGGCCTGGTGGATGCCGACCTCCAATTGAGCGGCCCGTGGGCCCAGCCGACGCTGGCGGGAACCGCCACACTCTCCGAGGGGGTCCTGTCGCCCGGCGCGGGCGGCGGCGCCGGTGGGGTCCTCCCCAGGCTCGGCCTCGACGTCACCGTCGAGGCGGGGCAACACGACGTCTTCGCGGTGGGGGCGATCCGGGCGCACGTGACCGGAAGCGTCCACGCGGGCGGGACGCTCGATCGGCCGCTGCTGTCGGGTCGCGTCATCGCGCCCGATGGCGAAGTCTACTTCCTGGGATCCGCCTTCCGCCTGACGTCCGGCGAAGCGGTGTTTTCAGAGTCTCTGGGGATCGAGCCGCGCGTCTCCCTCCGAGCGCAGCAGGTGTACGGCGACACGCTCGTGTTTTTGGACATCAACGGGCTCGCGTACCACCTGACGACTGCCGATCTCGCCGTGACGTCGGACCCGCCGATGACCCAGGCGGACCTCCTCAACATGATCGCCCGGAACGCGGGGTACTTCGGCGATCCCGAGTCGATCCTCGGGCAGGGCGTGGGCCGGTACCTGTTGGGGTCGATCCGCGGGGCGCTCAACCTCAGCGAGTTTGCGGTCACCTACGGCCACGAGAGCCCCGTCACGCTGCGGATCGGGAAGTTCCTGCTCCAGAATATCTACCTGACGGTGTCCGAGGTGTTTCCGGGTCCGACCGCGACCACGCTGCCGGCCGCCGGGTCGCTGACCCGGCCGGTGCCCCCCGGCACGTCGTACGCCATCGGCGGGCTGGAGTATTTCTTGAGCCCCAGCGTGCTGGCCGCGTTCAACGTCGACACGCTGGGCGGGACAGGAGTGTTCCTGGTGACGCGGTTCCCGTTCTGAGCGCCGCCCGCCCCGCAACGCCGCCGGGGCGATGCGCGGGGACTGCGGCGCCGATGGTTGGGGGAGACCGGCGCGCCGTCCCGATGGATACTCTAGAGGGGAGGGTGTGGCGTGTTTGCCGATTACATACGTGAGCTCCAGAAGATCGCCCTGCTTCGGCCGGACCAGGAAGCCCGGCTCTGGCGGGCCTACAAGGGCCGCGGCAATGTGCGCAGCCGCGCCCGCCTGATCGAATCCTACCAGCCCCTCGTGTTCAAGGTGGCGATGCTGCTGCGCCTGCGCGAGGAGATCGTCATGGACATGATCCAGGAGGGGACGGTGGGGCTGATCGAGGCGGTGGAGCGATACGATCCGGCGCGGGGAGCGCGGTTCAGCACCTACGCCGCCTACCGGATCCGAGGCCGCATCCTCAATGCGCTGCACCGCGAGCGGGCGCGCGCGGCGGCCGGAAGCGTCCAGACCCTGCCGGAGGCGCTGCTGGAGCGCATCCAGGACCCGGGAGCGGAGGACAGCCTGGCGCACGTGGAAGACGCGGTGGTGGTCGAGCAGGTGGTCGCGGCGATCGACCGGCTCCCCTCGCGGGAGCGGCGGATCCTTCATGCGTTCGTTCGCAAGGAGGAGCCGAGACGGATCGCCGGCGAACTCCGCATCAGCCTATCGCACCTCTATCGCCTGCAGAAGCAAGCGGTGCAGCGGATCCAGGCGCATCTGGTGCCGGTCCCCGCCGGGATGCGGACACAGGAATGAGCGGGGGGGCCGAGCCGTCCGGAATCTTGGAGCACATCCGCCATGCCGAGGCATGGCTCCGGCAGGCGCGGGGCGCCTGCGCGCGGGGGGACGTGCGGCAGGTGGTGCTCCGGCTGCTGCTCGCGGAGGCGGAGATCCGCCGCGCCCGCGAATCGGGCGTCAGGGTCGGCGTGCCGGCGCCCTCCGGTGTCCGTCACGGCGGCGTGATCCAGAGCCTTACCAGTGTTCCCCTCCTCGCGTCGATTGGCGTTCGGCGTCCGGCGCGGGTGGTCTGGGCGGCGGTGGCGGCGGCCGGGCTGCTCGTCGCGGCCGCATCCGCCCTGCTGCGGCCTCTCGGGTCCGTCCCGCAGGCCGGGACACCCGGTGCCGGTCAGGCGGTGGTCGCGGCAGATGGGGGAAGGGGGGGCCTCCGGTTCGAGAGCGGGAACTTTCTCCCGTTTGTGGGCTTCCCCGCAGGCGCGCGGACGGACCGGCCGGCCCCCGATGCGTTCTGGGGACCGGACGTCCCGCCGGGAGGCGACGCATCTGGAGGCCCCTCCATCGACGTGTCGCTGCGATTCGGCGGTGACGGGAGCGTCCCGGCGAAATCAAAGTAAGGAGCGGTGATGATACCTCCTCGGAGTCGGGCGGCGCGCCTGGTGGCTTTTGGCGTGCCGTGGGCCATCCTGTTTGTGACCGCGGCGCCGGCCGGCCTGACCGCCCAGCCCCGGCTGCGGGTCGCGGCACTGCCGCGGGCCCAGTTCCAGCCGCCCCCCGCGCAGCCGCCGCCGGCCACGCCGCCGCCCGCGACTCCGTCGCAGCCGCCTTCGACCCCCGCGCCCCCGCCGGGTCAGCCGGCCCCGCCCGGCCTCATGCCTCCCGGTCCCTTTGTCCCGCAGCCGGGGGTTCCGCCGCAGACCCTCCCGCCGCAGAAGGTGGTTGAGGTCGTCGTGCGCGGGAACGAGCACGTTCCCACCGATCAGATCCTCGCGGTCGTGTCCACCAAGCCGAACGATCCCCTCAACGATGAGAAGCTCCGCAACGACGTCCAGGCGATCCTCAACCTGGGGGAGTTCGCGGATGTGGTGGTCCGGTTCGAGCCCCTCCCGGACGGGGTCCGGGTGGCGTTCGTCGTCGTGGAGAACCCGATCGTCGCGTCGATCGACATCACCGGCAACACGATCATTCCCACGCCGGTGGTCCTGAAGGCGCTGGGGGTCGAGACGGACAAGGTGCTGAACACCGTCACGATGCGCAACGGGTTGCGGGCGATCGAGAAGCTCTATCAGGACAAAGGCTATATCCTGGCCCGCGTCGCCGACGTCTCGGTCAGCCCCGAGGGCGTGCTCCGGGTGGCGCTGACCGAGGGGCGGATCGAAACGATCAAGGTCGACGGGCTGGTCAAGACCCACGAGTACGTCGTCCTGCGCGAGCTCGGATTCAAGCCGGGCGACGTGTTCAACGTCAACGAGGTCAATGCCAGCCTCAGGCGTCTCTTCCAGCTCCAATATTTCTCGGACGTGAAGGCGCAGCCGGGCCCCGGCGCGCAGCCGGATACCGTCGACGTCACGATCTCGGTCACCGAACAGAAGACGGCGACGGTGAGCTTTGGGGCCGGCTTCAGCAACCAGACCGGGATCGAGGGGTTCGTCGGCCTGCGCGACATCGACTTCGGCGGAAACGGGCAGTCCGTGCGGATCGAGTACAGCAGCACCGCGCTGTTCGGCACCAGCCTGGCCATTTCGTTCCACGAGCCGTATTTCGAGGGGAGCCGCACGGTGCTCGATACCCAGCTGTTCAACACGACGACGATCCCGACCGATTACACGCTGGGGCTGAACAGCTCGTTTCAGTACGACCTCACCCAGGTGGGAGGGTACGTGTCCTTTACCTCCCCCATCGGCCCGATCACCTCGGTCAACTACGGGTTCAAGGCCGTGACCACGACATTCGGCCCCCCCCTCATCGGCACGCCGCCCCCAGGGAACTTCCCGTTCACCCCCGGGCAGATCAACGCCCTGATCCTCGGAGCCGCCGTGGACACGCGGGACGATCCGGTGAACCCGTCGACGGGGGACCACCTCCAGCTCATCGGCGAGTTCGCCTTCCAGGTGCTCGGCGGGTCGTTCTCGTTCCAGAAGTACGAGCTCGACTACGCCCACTTCATCCCGGTCACGGCCGCGGACACGCTGGTCGGACGCGTGCATCTCGGGTATTCCGCCACCCCGCTGCCGATTCAAGAGCAGCTCTACCTCGGCGGCCAGGCCGCGCTGCGGGGGTACGTGACCAGCCGCTTTCGCGGGGACGAGATGGCCTTCGCGCAGGCGGAGTACCGGTTCCCGATCAGCGAGCTGCCGCTGCTCCACAGCTTCGGCGGGATCACCGGGGTCGTCTTCGTCGAGGCGGGAGACGCCGAACCAACGGGATCCCAGTTGATCCTCAAAGGGGATGTCGGCATCGGCATCCAGGTCAAAACCGCCGTCGGGCCGTTCCGGCTCGACTACGGGGTCAGCCCCGAAGGGTCGCAGGTGTGGATTTCCACCGGGGCGCAATTCTAAGGAGGGACCGGCATCATGAGGTGGAACGCCAGGACCATCGGTATCGCGGCGGCGGTGATCATCGTGCTCGCCGCTTCCGGATTCATCGTGGCCCGATCGGGCCCGGCTTTCGGGCAGTCCTTCACGATCGGCTACGTGGATATGGCCAAGGCGGTCGAAGGCCATCCGAAGAAGGCGAGCGCGGAGGCGGCCCTGAAGGACTACGCGCAGGCCCAGATCGCCGACGCGCAGCAGCGCATGAAGACGATGACACCGGAGCAGCAGGCGGAGACTCGGAGCAAGGTCAATCAGGATCTCGTGAAGAAGCGCCAGGAGCTGCTCGGCCCCCTCGAAAAAGACATCCGCGCCGCCATCGAGAAGGTCGCGAGATCGCAGGGCATTGCGATCGTGTTGAGCCGCGACGTCGTCCTGTACGGCGGGGTCGATCTGACCGATCAGGTCATCAAGGCGATCAGCGGCAAGTGATGGCTCGGAGATGACTCGCCCGCTCGTCTGGGCCGCGCTGGCCGTCCTCCTCGCCGGCTGCTCGGGGCGGGCGATGACCGCGAAGCCGGCCCCCGGGTTCCCGCCTGAGGCGCGCGCGGCCAACGCCCCGCGGATCGCCGTGGTGGACCTCACGCGGGCGGCGCGGGTCCACCCCCGGTGGCCGGAGGTCGCGGCCCTCGACCGCCAGATCAGCGTGCTCCAGGCCAAGCTCGCCCTGGCGTCGGATCCCCGCCTCTCCGCCGTGCGCATCGAGATCCCCCGGGTGGACCTGACCCCGGGGATGAAGGCCGCCGTGGAGCGGATGCGGCCGGAGTTCCAGCACGAGGTCGAGGTGGTGCGGGCCGCCGCGCGGGCGGAGCTGGATGCCTACGCCGCGCGCAGATGACCACGGTGATCCAGGAGAAGCGCGACGCGCTCGACAAGGACGGCCAGCAGTACCAGCAGCAGCTGCTGGCGGAGTACCGGCTGCCGATCCTCAACCTCAAGTTGAAGATGGAAAACGTGCAGCCGTCGGCCAGGGGAGATGCGGAGAAGCTGAACGAACAGCTGCAGGCGCTGACGAAGGAGCGGGACGAGAAGATCGCCGCGCGCGAGAAGGCGAACCAGGAGGCGCTGCAGGAGTTCCAGAAGGCGCAGATCCAGCAGTCCAACGGCGAGCTCGCGGCGCTCTCGGCGCAGTTCAACACGGACGGGCAGCGCCTGGTGGACGCCCGGGCCGCGGAGATCACCGCCCGCGTCCGCGCGCAGCTCGAGGCCACGCAGGCGGAATTCAACCGGCGCCTGCGGGGGCAGCAGGAGGCCATCGTCCACTCCGCGCGGGAGGCCCAGTCCCAGGCGGTGGCGCAGGCTCAGGCGCAGGCGCGGGCCGAGACCGAGCAGGGCTGGCCCAGGAGCGCAAGTGGGACGTCGTGCTCACCCAGGCGATCTCCGCGCCGGGCGCGTTCGACGCCACCGACGAGCTCATCGCCCGCATCAGGCGATAAGGGGAGGCCGGCATGACGAAACTTCTGGTCGGGTTGCTCGCGGTCGGGGTGGCGTTCATGCCCGGGCAGTGCACCGGGTCCACCGTCGGCATCGTGGACACCCAGCGGGTGTTGAACGAAAGCGTCCGGGCGCTGCAGTTTCAGAAGCAGCTGGATGATCGCGAAAAGCAGATGGTCGCCGAGCTCGCCGCCATCGCCCCGCAGGCCGGCAAAGCCGAGCTGAACGCCCGGCGCGCCCGGTACCTGACGGAGCTCGGGCAGATGAAGCGCGACTTCGAAGCGCAGCTGACGCAGCAGTTGAGCCAGGCCGCCGGGGAGATTGCCCGGGAGGACCACCTCCGGATCGTCCTGGTGAAGGCGCCGATCTGGACCGGCGGCCGGGACATCACGCAGCGGGTCATTGACCGGCTGAAGTAGGCGCACACGCGCATGCGATTGGATGCGCTGGCCCAGCGCGTCGGTGGGGAGCTCGCCGGGGATCCCGGCCTGGAGGTGCACCAGGTGGCGCCCCCCGAGGACGCCCGCCCCGGGACGATCGTGGTGGTGACCGATCCGCGCCGCCTGCGCCAGATCGAGGCCGCGGGCGCCGCCGTGATCCTGCCCCGCGATGCTCCGCCCACCCGCCTGCCGGCGATCCGCGTGGCGAGCGTCCGGCTGGCGCTGGCCCTGGCCCTGCGGGCGCTGGCGCCGCGGACCGCCCCGCCGGCCGGCATCCACCCCACCTGCGTGCTCGGGGCCCGGGTCACGGTGGGGGCGGAGAGTTCGCTCGGCCCGTACGTGGTCGTGGGGAACGACGTGACGCTGGGGGAGCGCGTGCAGGTGCACGCCCACGCGGTCATCGAGGACGACGTCCAGATCGGCCCGGACAGCATCCTCCATGCGCAGGTGACGGTCCGTCGCGGCTGCCGCCTCGGCGCGCGCGTCGTCGTGCAGAGCGGCGCCGTGATCGGCAGCGACGGGTTCGGGTACGCGCAGGATGCGCAGCGCCGCCACATCCACATCCCCCAGATCGGGCGGGTCGTCCTCGAGGACGACGTGGAGATCGGGGCCAACGCGACGGTGGACCGGGCGATGCTTGGGGTGACGCGGATCGGCCGGGGCACCAAGCTCGATAACCTCGTCCACATCGCGCACAACGTCCAGATCGGCGAGGACGTCGCCATCGCCGCGGCGGTGTTCGTGGCGGGGAGCGCGCGGATCGGCAACCGCGTGCTGATCGGCGGGTGGGTCGGGATCAGAGATCACGCCGTGATCGGGGACGACGCGATCGTCCACGCGGATACGGGCGTGTCCCAGGACGTGGCGCCCGGCGATGTCGTGGCGGGCCACCCCGCGTGGCCCGCCAAGTCGCAGCGGCGGGCCGAGGCGGCCTACCGGCGTCTTCCCGAGCTGGTGCGCGGGCTCCGGGAGCTCGCCCGCCGCCTCCGGCGCCTCGAAGGCGGGTAGCGCGCGGCGGTGGAACCGGCGCGGCAGGGCACGATCGCCGCGGAGGCGCATCTGGCGGGGGTCGGTCTTCACACCGGCCAGCACCGGCAGATGACGCTTCGGCCGGCCCCCCCCAACACCGGCATCGTGTTCCGCCGCACCGGGGGCGGGGGGCCGATCCCGGCGACGCTGGACGCCGTGACCGGCACCGCCGGGCGCGTCACGCTCGGCGGCGAGGATGGCGTCCAGACCGTGGAGCACCTTCTCTCCGCCGCGTGGGCGCTCGGGATCGACAACCTGGATGTGGAACTTGACGGCAGCGAGGTCCCGGGGATGGACGGGAGCGCCCTGCCCATCGTCCGCGCGCTCCGCGAGGCGGGGCGGCGCCCCCAGGAGGCGCCGCGGCCGGTGCTCTCCGTCCGCCGGCCGGTCTGGGTGGGCGAGGGCGGCGCCTTCGCGGTGGCCCTCCCGGCCCCGCGGTTTGGCGCGGCCTACCTGGTGAGCTTCGACGCCCCCTGGTCCGAAGACCAGGCCGCGACGTACGATCCGGCCCGCGACCCCTACGAGGAGGTCATCGCGCCGGCGCGAACGTGGGGATACGAACGGGACGCGGACGCGCTTCGTCGGCGGGGCATGGCCCTCGGCGCGTCGCTGGAGAATACCCTGGTGATCCGGGACGCGGGGTTCCGCAATCCGCCGCGCTTCCCCAACGAGCCGGCGCGGCACAAGGTGCTCGACCTGCTGGGGGATCTGGCCCTGCTGGGCCGGGAGGTGCGGGGCTACGTCATCGCGATCCGCGCCGGCCACAGCCTGCATGTCGCCCTGGCGAAGGCGCTGAGCCAACAGGAGGGATGAGCGTGGTGGACCGCCACCCAGTGCGGATGGACATCCTGGAGATCATGAGCCACATACCCCACCGCTACCCCATGCTGCTCGTGGACCGCATCCTCGAGTTCGAGCCGGGCCGGCGGATCGTGGGGCTCAAGAACGTCTCGGGCAACGAGCCCTACTTTGCCGGCCACTTCCCCGGCCATCCGGTGATGCCGGGGGTCATGATCATCGAGGCGATGGTGCAGGTCGGCGGGGTGCTGGCGTCGCTCCTCCCCGGCGCGGAACGGAAGCTCGCCTATTTTGCGGCGATCGACCGGTGCCGGTTCCGCCGGCCGGTGAGGCCGGGGGATCAGCTGATCACCGAAGTCATCGTGATGCGCGTCCGGGACCGCGTGGGGAAGATGCGGGGGACGGGGCGCGTCGACGGAGAGGTCGTCGCGGAGGGCGCCTTCACCTACTCGATGGTGAGCCTCGAGGAGATGCACCAGGGGGTGATCGCGGGGCGGATCGTCAATTTAGAGGAGGCCGAGCATGACCCGGTCTGAGCGGGTTCCATCGCGCGCCCCATCGCGCGCGAGGACCGACAGGGAGGCCGCCCCACCCGGACCGCGCGTCCACCCTGCGGCGTACGTGGACCCGGGGGCCCAGCTCGGCCCGGGGGTGCGGATCGAGCCCTACGCCGTGATCGAGAACCGCACGACGATCGGGGCCGGCTCCTGGATCGGGCCGCACGCGGTGATCCGGGAATGGACCACGCTCGGGCGGGATTGTCAGGTCCACCCCGGCGCCGTGCTCGGAGGACCTCCGCAAGACCGGCACTTCAAGGGGGAACGCAGTTTCCTCCGGATCGGCGACCGGGTGACGTTCCGCGAGTACGTGAGCGTCAGCCGGGCTACGGGGGAGGACGCCGAGACGGTGGTCGGGGACGACACTTACATGCTGGCGTACTCGCACGCGGGCCACAACTGCCAGATCGGGCGCGGCGTGATCATCACCAACTCCACCCAGTTGTCGGGGCACGTCGTCGTCGAGGACCGCGTCGTCTTCAGCGGGATGGCCGGGGTGATCCAGTTCGCCCGCATCGGCACGATGGCGATGGTCACCGGCATGACGCGCATCCTCAAGGACGTGCCGCCGTACATGCTGGTCGAGGGCGATCCGCTCCGGGTGGTCACAATCAACCGCGTCGGCCTGCAGCGCGCGGGGGTGTCCCCTGAAACGATCCAGACGCTGCGGCGCGCCCACCGGCTGCTCATCCGGTCCCAGCTCGACGTCACCCATGCCCTCGAGCGGATTGAACAGGATCTCGAGGACTGCGCAGAAGTGCGGCACCTCGTGGAGTTCATCCGCGCCAGCCAGGCCCGCGGCATGGGGATCGGCCGGTGACCGCGCAGGACGGTCCGATCGGCCTGATCGCCGGGCGGGGAGCGCTCCCGGTCGCGCTGGTCGAGGAAGCCCGCCGGCGGGGCCGGCAGGTGGTCTGCGCCGACATCTTCGAGGGAGACCCGCACCTGCCGCAGATCGCGGACGCCTATTACGCGATCGCTCTGGGGGATCTCGGCGGGATCGTCGAAGCATTCCGCCGCCATGGGGTGCGGGAGGTCCTCCTGGCCGGGAAGGTGGACAAGTTCCCCGCCATCGATGCGGCGCAGCTCGACGCCGCCGGCCGGTCCGTGGCCCGAGCGGCCCGGGATCACCGCGACACCAGCATCATGAATGCCTTCCTCGCCGTGCTCGAGCAGTCCGGGTTCGAGGTGGGGAGCCAGATCCGGTATCTCGCGCACCTCGTCCCGCAGCCCGGGAATCTGGGCGGGCGCGCGCCGTCCGCGGCGGAGGTCAAGGACATCCGGGTGGGCCTCGCGATCGCCGCCCGGATCGCGGCGCTGGACATCGGCCAGGCGGTGGCGGTGCGCAACGGCGCCGTGGTGGCCGTCGAGGCCGCCGAAGGGACCGATGCGATGATCCGGCGCGCCGGCGCCCTCGCGGTGGGCGTCGTCGTGGTGAAGGTCAGCCGTCCGCAGCAGGATCCCCGGTACGACCTCCCCGTCGTGGGTCCCGAGACCGTGCGCGCGCTCGCGGAGGCCCGCGGGACGGCGCTGGCCGTCGAGGCCGGCCGGACGATCCTCCTCGATCGTGAACAATCCGCCGCGGCGGCGGCGGAGGCCGGCATCGCGGTCGTGGCCGCAGCGAGCCCGCCGCATGAGCCCAGCCGCCCCCCGGCGGATCTCTAGGAGCATGTCCGGGACATTGTCCGGCTGATGGCCCGGGGTGGGCTCGTGACTGGTGCCCCACCCCGCGCCCTGATCGTCGCGGGCGAGGTGTCCGGCGATCATCAGGGGGCCCTGCTTGCCGCGGCCCTCAGGCGGCGCCGGCCCGACCTGGCGCTCTCGGGCGTTGGGGGACCCGAGATGGCCGCCGCCGGCGTGGACGTGCTGATCGAGAGCCTGCGTTGGGGCGTGATCGGCTACCTCGAAGCCTACGTCCGTCTGCCGGTCTTTGCCGTGCGGTTCTGGCGTCTCGTCCGGCTGATCGAGCGGATGGGGCCGGATCTGCTCGTGCTGGTGGATTTCCCCGGGATGAACCGCGAGTTGGTCCGCCACTTCAGCGGGCGCGTGCCGATGGTGTACTTTTTCCCGCCGCAGACTCACGCGCGGCGCGGGCGGTCGGCGGCGCGGATGGCGCGGGCGGCGATCCGGCTGCTGGCGGTCTTCCCGTTCGAGGCGGAGACCTACCGGCGCGCGGGCGCCGATGTCGTGTTCATCGGCCATCCCGCCGTGGACGCCGCGGCGGCGGTCACGACGCCCCGGGAGTCGCTGCGGGCGGAGTGGGGCGTGGGGTCCGGCCCGGTGGTCGGCCTGCTTCCTGGAAGCCGCGCGCAGGAAATCCGGGCCCACCTTCCCCCCATGCTGGAGGCGGCGCGCGCCCTGGGAGAGACCCGCGGGGTCCAGTGGCTCCTGCCCATCGCCTCGCCCTTCCTCGAGCGGGAGATCCGGCGCGCCGTCGCGGAGACGCGGGCGCCCGTCCGCCTGGTGGCCGGGCGCGCGCTGGAGGTCATGCAGGCCGCGGACCTCATCGTCGTCGCGGCCGGGACTGCCCCGGTGGAGGCCGCGTGCATCGGCGTGCCGATGGTCGCGGTGGTGCGGCTCTCGCGTCTTACGTACTGGATCGGCCGCCGGTGGGTCGTCACCCCGGAGTTCGACCGGCTGGGGTTCACCGTGCCCAACATCGTGATGGGCCGCCGGATCGTTCCTGAGCTTCTGCAAGATGCGGTGACCGGCCCCCGCATCCGGGCAGAGGTGGAGCGGTTCCTGTCGGATCCGGCCGCCCTGGCGTGGATGCGCGGTGATCTTGGGGAAGTGCGGCAGCGCCTGGGACCGCCCGGCGCGGTCGAGCGGGCCGCGGCCGAGACGCTCCGCGCCCTGGACAGTCGCCCGCCGGCCACG
>VBAN01000425.1 GCA_005882445.1 Candidatus Segetimicrobium genomatis
CGGATACGACGCGCTGGCGGCTCGGTGGATGTGCTCGGGGCGCTGGACCGGTCCCGTGAAGCTCATCCCTGATGCCGGGACAAGTATGCGTGGATGCCGGCCTGGTGTTGATGCTTCTTCTTCCCCATGATCTGACGCCCCACGCGGACACCGCGTGGCGAACCTGGGTGAAGCGGGACGTCGATCGTATCACCCCACCGCTCTTTTTCGCTCAAGTCACTTCGGTTCTTCGGGAGCGCGTCTACCACTCGCAGATTGGGGCTGAGGAAGGGGACGCGGCGTTTGCAGCCTTCATGAAACTGAACGTGAAGAGTGTTGCTCCCGCCGACCTGCAGTCACGAGCCTGGTCCGCCGCCAAGCAATACAACCGGCCCAGGGCGTATGATGCCCAGTATCTCGCGGTCGCTACTGCGGCAGGATGCGAGCTGTGGACCGGTGATCAACGACTCGTCCGCGCCGTCAACGCGCCGTGGGTGAAATGGCTGGGTGATCATTCGCTCAGGTAAGACCGCTGGTTCCGCAGCGGCCAGATCCGCAATCTTTTCGTCGGGATCCTCCTGGCGCGTATGCCGGGGGAGTGCCGGCATGCTCCAGGATGTCCCGCCATCGGCGCCGTATAGGCACGCTGATGGAACCCGACACCCTGCCGGTCCGCGTCGACAAGAGCCACCTGATCACCATCGGGGAGCGCCTCTATGCGGAGAGCGTCGAGCTCGTCCGCGAGTTGGTGAACAACGCCTACGATGCCGACGCGACCGAAGTGCACGTGGCAATCGGCGATGCGGAGATCCAGGTGCAGGACAACGGCCTCGGGATGGATCTCGAAGGGTTGCGTGAGTACTTCACCATCGGGACGGCGGACAAGCGGGAACATCCAAAATCTCCTCGCTTTGGCCGCCCCCGCATCGGCCAGTTCGGCATCGGAAAATTCGCCACGCTCTCAGCCTGCGAGCGGTTCACGGTGTGCACCCGGCGCGGAGGGTTCGTGGCCGAAGTGGTGTTTGACAAGAAGGAATGGGAGGCCGCCGGGGATCGCTGGGACCTGCCCCTGCGGGTGCTCCCGCCGGAGCCGGCCCGCGGCGACGGGACCACGGTGACCTTATCGAGGCTCTACCGGCATTTCGATCCGCAGGAGGTCGAGCGTCGTTTGCTCGAGAGCGTCCCCGTGCGGGCTCCGGACTTTGCCGTGTTCCTCAAAGGCCGGCGCGTGGTGGGCCAGCGCTTGCCGGGGCATCGGATTCCGTTTCTCGAGGGGACCGTGTTCGGGCCGGTGCACGGGGAAATCGTGATCGTGCCCGCCCACCTGGCCTCGGCCACCGATCTCGGGATCGAGATCAAGGTCAAGCATGTGACCGTGCGCCGTGAGCTGTTCGGGATGCAGTCGTGGGGCAGGGAAGCCGCGCGGATCAGGGGCGAGGTGCATGCCGATTTCCTGCCCGTCACCGCCGACCGGTCGGGGTTTGTGCAGGATAGGGACGAGTACCGCGCATTTCTCGAAGTCATGGACAGGGTGGTGGTGGAGGTGCGCCGGGCCCTCGGCCACCTCTCCGACCGCAAGGAGCGGCAGAAGACCCGTCAGGCAGTGCGCGAGGCATTCCGCCGGATCCAGCTGGCGCTGGCCAGGAACCCCGATCTTTCGCCCTTCGGCCCCGTCCCCTACGCTCAGACGACAGGTTCGCTCGGCGGGTCCGGCTTCGTCAGGGAAGAGCGGGCGGAGCGCGAGGGGGGACGCGAGGGCGCGGTCGATGCCGCAGCGGCAGGGCGTTCGCCGTCCTCTGCCAATGGGGTGCGGTCGGTTCCGCCTCCTCAGCGCCGCCAGCGGCGCCCCCGCGTGCGGCGGCTCACCCCGAACGCGGTGGTTCAGCGCGTGAGGCTGGGTCAGGCCGGCGTCACCTGCTGCCTGGATCACTTCGGTCCTGAGGGAAAGGAGGCGTTCTCCGAAGGTGCCACGATCTATGTCAATCGCGACCACCCTCTCTATATCCGCAACAGCCGGCG
>VBAN01000424.1 GCA_005882445.1 Candidatus Segetimicrobium genomatis
CGTTCTCGTTCCCGAGGACGTAGTACCACCACTGGAGCGAGAACTCCGGGAGGAGGTTGGGGAACAACCACGTCCCGGCGACCGCCCAGACGAGCAGCGTGAGCAGCGGTCCGAGGATGAACGCCGCGAGCGCAAGGAACGCGCCGAGCCCCAGCGCCCGGCGGAGGCCGGCGATCGCCCAGAACCACGGGGCCCCCGCGCGGCCGGCAGCCTCCACAGCGACGCTCACAACGCGTGCCGCTCCCGGCGGCTGACGCTTACCACGTACAGGGCGCCGACCGCCGCCGCGATGATGAAGGCGATGACGGCGATCGTCACCGCATCAAGCCGCCGCATGTACTGGGTGAGGTAGTTGGTCATCGTCACCCCGAGCATCTGCGGGGCATTGCCGCCGACGAGGTACGGGATCGTGAACGATCCGAAGATCCCGATGAACAGCAGGGTGAGCGTGATCATCGTCGGCGTGGCATTGAGCGCGAATCGTCGATCGCCTGGAGGCCGGCGCCGAGGATCAAGACCGCAAAGGGGATGGTGGTCCACACTTCGGTCAGCACGATTCCGGTGGCATTGTAGACGAGCGGCGGGAACCGCTCGATGCCCATCCGGTAGAGGACCGTCGAGACCATGCCGTGGTTGACGAGAAAGGTGATCATGGCGAACGACGCGATCACGACCGGCACGAAGAGCGGGATCGTGAACAGCACCGCCAGCAGCGAGGGCAGCCGCCCCTTGGTGAACCGGAGGTAGAGCGCGAGCGGGTAGCTGAGACAGAACGTCACGGCGACGGCCACGAGCGTTACGGCGATGCTGAAGCGGATGTCCGACCGGAGGACGCGGTTCCCGAGGATCCCGGCGTAGTTGGTCAGCGTCCATCCGGCGCCCTCGGGCGGGCGGAGCGTGTCGATGACCGCGCTCACGGCGGGAACGATGATGAGAAAAATCAAGACCAGCAGGGGCGGGAGCACCAGGGCGAGCCCCAGCGCTCCCTGCCTCCGCGACTCAGTCACTGCGCCCCGCCGACCACCTGCTCATGCCACAGTCGCTTGATGTCCGCCAGGTACTTGGGGTTGGGCCAGGGAGCATAGGCCTTGGCGACGTCCTTGAACCTCTGCCGGACAGACTCCGGCATGTACTTCCAGTCGATGCCCGGGTACGCTGCCACCATGTCGATGGCCATCGTCTGCGCCTCAGGGGTGAGCAGCCAGTTCAGCAGCGTCAGCGCCCCTTCCAGGTGCGCCGAGCCGGCCGGCACCATGACCCGAGAATCGTCCCCCATCAGCGGCGGCGTGATCTGGATAAACTTCATCGTCTTCGGGAGCTGGCCGCGCGAGTACCAATCCAGCCCCATGTCCGACCAGACAGACGCCATCCAGATGTTCTGCTGCGCGATCAGCTGCAGCACCGCCACGTTGCCGTTGGGATGGAAGCCGTTGTTGTACATCATCGGCTGCAGGTCCTTCAGCAGCTTCCACCCGGGCGCCCAGGCGGCTTCCTCCTTGGCATCGTAGGCCTTCCCGGCGAACTTGTCGGGCGAGGTGTAGCGGTAGATCGCCGCGGTCACGAACGCCTGGCCGGAACCGCACGTGTTGGGATCGCAGTAGGTGAACTTGCCGGGGTTCGCCTTGATCCAGGCCACCAGATCATCAAACGTCTGCGGCGGATTCTTGATGAACTGGCCGTTGTAGCCGATCACGACCGACGACCCGCGATACGGCATCCCATAATAGTCCGCCGCCTCCAGAGTCCGCGCCGGCACCTTGGCGATGTTCGGCACGAGGCTGGGGCTCAACTTGACCCACAGTCCCTCCGCGATCCCCTGATCCATGAATCCGGGCTCCGCCTCCCACAGGTCGACGTCGACGCTCCGCCCGGCGCGCTTCGCGGCCAGGATCTTGTCGTAGATGCCATCGTTTCCATTCCCGTGCAGGAGCTCGACCATATTGAACTTGTACTTTGGGTACCGCTTGCTAAACGCGGGCAGGAACCCCTTTTTCCAGAGATCGAAGATGTTGGTATCCCCGCTGATGTACAGGTTCAGCGTGACCGTATCGGCCGCCCGGGCCGGAGTGCCGCCGTTCAGCCCGGTCAGACACACCGCGCCCGCGACCAGCGCGGCCGCGAGGACCCGGTATGATCCTATCATCTTCCCCATGACTCCACCCCCACTATGGCTCACTGCGTTGCACATCCCGCACGCCCCGTTCGGAACAAGAACGAGCGCCGACGGTTGACCGAACGCTTAGGACAATTCAAGGCTCGTCGAAGCCGGGCCGGGCCGGCGTCACCTCCCCTTCTCGGGTCCGGGCGCGGGGTCCTCGAGCATGGTGAAGAGGTTTTGCACCCGCGCATAATCGTCCTCCGCGGATCCCAGAAAGAGGTTGTACCGGTACTCGTGGACGACGGTTCCGCGAAAGCCCCGGAGCAGCCCGAACACCTTTTCCAGCGGGATCGTCCCCCACCCCACCGGGAGGTGGAGATCGCCCTTCCCGAGCGGGTACGTGTCGGCCGGCGTCTGGGTCCGGTAGAGCGTAAAATTCTCGAGCCGCAGCGGGTCGTAGCGCCCGAAGTTGTCGTTGACGTGGACGTGCCGGACGAGCGGGAGGGCGGCCCGGATCGCCTCGAAGAAGTCGAACCGGAAGTACACGGACGCCAGATAGGCATGGCCGACATCGAGGGTCATGACGAC
>VBAN01000428.1 GCA_005882445.1 Candidatus Segetimicrobium genomatis
GGACCATAGCCCGCCGGGGTGTCCAGTTGATCGCGACGGCGCACGGGAAGTCGCTGCGCGACGTGATCTTCAACTCGGAACTCGCCTGCCTGGTCGGCGACCTGCACCCGATTGTGCTCTCGCCGGAGGAGATCGAACGGCGGGGGATCACAGGGCACACCATCCTCGAGCGCACCGGTCCTCCCGTCTTCGACTGCGCGGTCGAGATCGCCCGCCGGGACACCTTGTTGATCCACCCGGACGTCGCGGCATCGGTCGACGATCTCCTCAGCGGGCTCCCGCCCAGAGCGGTGGTGCGGCGCGTCGACCAGGATGCCGACGGCCACCAGGACCCCCCGCCGGTGTCGCCCAACTCATCTTCGGGCCCGGGGGAATCAAGAGATCCCGAGGACCCACCCGGGGCGGACCGCATGGAGCGGGGCGTCGTCAAATGGTTTGACAGCCGGATGGGCTACGGCTTTGTGGTCGATGCGCAGGGGCGGGATATCTTCTTGCACCGGCGCGTGCTCCGACGAGCGGGGCGCCGCCGGCTGGATCCCGGAGAGATCGTCGAGTACGAGACAGAGGTCACGCCGCGGGGAATCAAGATTACGCAGCTCGTCGTCCGCGACCCCGCGCCTCCGGAGTAGAGGCGAAACCGGCCGTGCTACAATAGGGGCAACTCTCAAAGGGGATGCCTATGGCGATTACCCTAACCCTGACCCATCGAGTCACCGATGAGGAGTTGCTCGAGCTCTCCAAGCGCAACCCGGGGTACCAGTTCGAGAGCACCGCCAAGGGAGAGCTCGTCGTGACGCCCACCGGGATGGAGGGCGGACGCATCAGCGCCGAGGTTCTCCTCCAGCTCGGGCTCTGGAATCGTCACACGCATGCCGGCGTCGTCTTTGACTCGTCGACCGGGTTCCGGCTCCCTGACAGCGCGCTCTTCGCCCCGGACGCGTCGTGGGTGCGCCTGGACCGGTGGAACGCCCTGACTCCGGAGCAGCGCAAGAAGTTCGGCCCTCTGTGCCCAGATGCCGTCTTTGAGATCCGGTCCGAGAGCAATACCTTGGCCGAGCTGGGCGAGAAGGCGCGCGCGTACGTCTCCAACGGCGCGCGGATCGCAGTCCTGATCGATCCAGACGCGCGGGCCGTCGAGGTCTACCGGCCCGGGCGGGAGGCGGAGACCCATCGGGATCCCGCAACCCTGGCGCTCGATCCTGAACTCCCCCGCTTCGTGCTGGACCTCAAACCGATCTTCGCAAGCTAGACTGGTCCAGAGTTATCTGGATGACCCTGATGGGGGTTAACCAGATCATAGACGCCCGTGCGAGGAGCATTGGTAGTCCATCTCGGCCATGGAGCAGCCGCACCTCCTCCCAGAATTAGGCCTTCTGCTTGTCGCCGCCCTGGGCGGCGGGACGGTCGCGCACCTTCTGCGTCAACCACTCATCGTCGGGTACATCCTCGGTGGGATCCTGGTCAGCCCCTTTACCCCGGGGCCGCAGGTGTCCCATCCGCAAGCCTTCGAGATCTTTGCCGATATTGGGGTCGTCCTCTTGATGTTTTCGATCGGCGCCGAGTTCTCGCTTCAGGAATTGCTCAGGGTTCGGAACGTGGCGGCGTTTGGCGCTCCTGCCGGTATCATCTTCATCATCCTCATGACGTTTCTCGCGGGATGGCTGCTGGGATGGCCGGTGTCGCAGAGGCTCGTCATCGGAGCCGCACTCAGCGTGTGCAGCACGATGGTGCTGCTGAAATTCCTTCAGGACCGGGGAGAGGTCAACTCGCCCCATGGTCGCGTCGTTGTGGGAATCGCGCTCGTCGGAGATCTCGCGGTCGTCGCGATGATTGTGCTGCTGCCGGCGCTCAACCCGACCGCCACGAGCCAGCCCGTCCTGTTTCTCCGGGCGCTGCTCAAGGGAGCCCTGATCCTCGGCCCATTCTTCCTGCTCGCGCGGCGGGTGGTCCCGAGGCTGCCGGCCCGCGTGGCGGGGACGGGCAACATGGAACTGCTGGTCTTAGACATGATGGCGCTGGCCATTGGCACCGCGGTCCTCACCGCAGCCGCCGGGCTTTCTATCGCCCTCGGGGCCTTTCTGGCCGGATTGCTCGTCAATGAATCGGAGCCGTCCCACGAGATCCTCACGAGGATTTTTCCCATGCGCGATATCTTCGTGGCCATCTTCTTCGCGTCCATCGGTCTGCTCGTCCAACCGGCGTCGTTGGCATCGCAGATTCCCACGATCCTGGTCATGGTCGCGCTTGTCATCGTCGGCAATTTTGACGGGGCCGAGACCGCGGGATTGGCCGCCCTGGGTCTGACGCAAATCGGGGAGTTTTCCTATGTCTTGGCGGCAGCCGGCCTCAGGGAAGGGCTGATCGGTGCGCCGGTCCAGCAAGGAATCCTCGCCACCTCGCTGCTCACGATTGCCGTGAACGCCCTCCTCTTTCGCCGGACGCCGAATTGGCTGAGGCGCATCTTCAAGGACAGGGATGAACGTGCGGGGTGAACCAGTGAGACTAGTTCCCGACCAGGTCGTTCTCGTCACCGGCGCGAC
>VBAN01000091.1 GCA_005882445.1 Candidatus Segetimicrobium genomatis
TCCCGGACGAGCCGCTGGTGAGCCTCCAGCGCGACGGACACTTCCGATCCCGTGGCGATCAGGATCACGTCGGGGACGGTTCCCCCGGCCTCGGCGAGCACATACGCGCCCCGCGCCACGCCCGACGCCGGCGCGAGGGTCTGCCGGTCCAGCACGGGCAGCTTTTGACGGGTGAGCACGAGCCCCACGGGACCCTGCTTGTGCCGCAGGGCGGCCCGCCACGCCTCCACGGTCTCGGCGGCATCCGCCGGCCGGAGCATCAGCAGATTCGGCGTCGCGCGGAGGCCGGCCAGGTGCTCGACCGGCTGATGGGTCGGCCCGTCCTCACCCAGCCCGATGCTGTCGTGCGTCCAGATGTAGATGACCCGCGCCTTGCTCAGCGCCGCCAGCCGGATGCTCGGCCGCATGTAATCCGAGAACGTCAGGAACGTGGCGCCGAACGGCAGGACCCCTCCGTGCAGCGCCAGCCCGGTCAGGATGGCGGCCATCGCATGCTCGCGGACGCCGAAGTGAATATTTCGCCCCGCGTATCCCCAGGCGCCGCCGGCGGTGCCCTGCAGCGGCGGCCCCCCGGCCGCGGGAGGCACCGGCGGGGCCTCGAAATCGCCGTGCCCCTTCATCATCGTGCGGGTGGACGGGTCGAGGTCCGCGGAGCCTCCGATCAGGTTCGGCACAAAGTCGGCGAGCGCGCTCAGCGCCTTGGCCCCCGCATCCCGCGTGGCCATCTCCCCATCCTTGGGGGTGAATACCGGCAGCTTCGCCTCCCAGCCCTCGGGCAGGTCCCCGGCCAACGCCCGCTCGAACTGCCGGGCCGCCTCCGGGTGGGCCGCGCGGTAGGCGTCCATCTTCCGGCGCCAGGCCGCCTCCAGCGCGGCGCCCTGGTCCACGGCCTTGCGGAACTCCCGCAGCGCTTCATCGGGCACGTAGAAGGACTTGTCCTCCGGCCAGCCGAGCGCGCGCTTGGTCGCCCGCACCTCCTCCTCGCCGAGCGGCTCGCCGTGCGCCTGGAAGGTGTCCTGCCGGTGGGGGCTGCCGTATCCGATGTGCGTCCGCGCCACGATCAGCGAGGGCCGGTCTTCGGCCGCGCGGGCCGCGGCCAGCGCCGCGTCGACGGCCCCGGCATCCTGGCCGTCGATCCGCTGCACGTGCCAGCCGTAGGCCTCGAACCGCGCGCCGACGTCTTCGGTAAATGTGACGTTGGTCGTGGCGGAGAGGCTGACCAAGTTGGCGTCGTACAGGACGATCAGCCGGCCGAGGCGGAAGTGGCCGGCCAGCGAGGCCGCCTCCGAGGCGACGCCTTCCATCATGTCCCCATCACTGGCCATGACATAGGTGGAGTGGTCGACGATCGTGTGGCCGGGCCGGTTGAAGGTGGCGGCCAGCCACCGCTCCGCCATCGCCAGTCCCACGGCGTTTCCGAATCCCTGGCCGAGCGGCCCCGTGGTCACTTCCACGCCCGGCGTGACGCCGTGCTCGGGATGGCCGGGCGTCCGGCTGCCCCACTGTCTGAACTGCTTGAGGTCGTCCAGCGTCAGGTCGTACCCGGTCAGGAACAGGAGACTGTAGAGCAGCATGCTCGCGTGCCCGGCCGAGAGGACAAAGCGGTCGCGGTCCGGCCACGCCGGGGAGCGCGGGTGGTGATGCAGGTGGCGCGTCCACAGGACGTACGCCATCGTCGCCGCGCCCAACGGCATGCCGGGATGGCCCGAGCGGGCCTTCTCCACGGCATCAATGGACAGGGTCCGGATGCTGTTGATGCAGAGTTCCTCGATCGTCTGAATCCGTGTCGCCATCACACCGCCCCCGCGCGTGCCCGGCACGCGCGTTCTCACCTATTATCTCTCCTCTATTATTGTACCTGACTATTCTACTCGATCTCTCATGGTCGGGAAAACTCCTGCAGGGGGGACAGCGCGGCCTCGACCGCAAGCTGCGCCGTCCGCGCCTCCCGGTACCGGGCATGCTGCGCGGGATCGGGGCGATACGCATCGCCGAGCGGGGCGGGCATCTCCTCCGCCCGCGCGGCGCCCAAGAACTCGAGCGCGAGCAGCGCGGCCCCGCGGCTGCTGCCTTCCGCTTCCCCCGAGGCGATGATCGGATGTCCCAGCACGTCGGCCATGATCTGCAGCCACGCGGGAGATCGCAGGAGCCCCCCGCCGCTCCCGACGATCTCCCGGACGTTCGGAACGACCGCCCGGAGCTGATCCCAGATCAGCCCGAACCGCAGGGCGATCGCCTCCAGGCCCGCCTGCAACAGATCGAGCGGCTCGGTGGAGAGCGTCATGCCGACGATGGCTCCGCGCGCCCGCAGCGGCCACTCGGGGCTGCGCTCCCCGGCCAGGAACGGAAGCACCACGAGGCGGCGGACGGCTTCCCGGCGGGGTGCGCTGAGACGCGATCGCAGGCCGCGCTCGATCTCCTCGGGCGGCCCGAGCGCGAACTGCTCCTGCATCCAGCGGAAGAGGTTGCCGCCGTTGCTGACGGCGCCGCCGGTGAGGACCCGGGTCCGGTTGAGACGATAGTGCCAGAGGCTGCGCGGCACTTCAAACGGCTCCGCCGCGTGCAGGACGCGCAGCGCGCCCGAGGTCCCCACCACCAGGGCGGCGCGGGAGGACGTCACGCATCCCGTGCCGAGATTGCTGAGCGCCCCGTCGCCGGCGGCGGGGAGCCAGGGCCGATCTCGCAGCGCGGGCCAGCGCGCGGCAAAGGCGGGCGCGAGCCCGCTCAGCGGATCTCCCAGATCCACGATCGGCGCAAGCCGTTCCGGGGTCAGGCCGATCGCCTCCAGCAGCTCTGCATCCCACTCGAATCTCTCCTGGTTCAAGAGGCCGGTCCCCGACGCCATCGAGATACTGCACACCGTGCGGCCGAAGCACCGGTGCGCCAGGTACTCGCCGATGCTGATCCAGGTCCGCGTCGCCCGGAATGCCTCCGGATGTTGTTCGCGCAGCCAGAGGAGCCTGGCCGCGGGGTAGCTCGGGTGGAAGACACACCCGGTCCTCCGGCGGACCGCCGCCTCGTCCAGCCGTTCGCGGAGGGTGCGGGCGGCCTCCGCACTTCGCTCATCGGCCCAGGAATAGAGCGGCGTCGATGGACGGCCGTCGCGGCCAATCCCCATGAGGTTGTGCCAGAAGGTCGAGACCCCGACGGCCGCAATGCTCTGCGCGGCTTCTCCCGCGGCGGCCACCGCCTGGTCGATCGCGTGGAAGGCGCCGTTGAGCAGGCTATCCGGATCCGTCTCGACGCCGCCGTCCGGCGTTTCGGTCCACCGCAGGGGAGTCCGTCCCTCGGTCCCCAGGACCTCGCGGCCCTGGGCGTCGTAGATAAGCGCGCGGAGCGAAGAACTCCCGAGATCGAGAGCCAGGATGAACGGGGCTTCTGCGCTGTCGGCGGGGACCGTGGGCACGCGCCCCTCCTCAGTCGAGACTAGAGATCGACTCTCTATAGAAGAAACGCGCTCCCCGCCGGCGGCCTTCCCTGCAGGAAGTCGGCATGCGCTCTGCCAAGACCACCTTGTCGACGGCCCAGGTCTGTCCGACACCGTCCGACAGCGCACCATCCGCGTGGAGGAGCCGATGGAACCCGACCGTCCGGTGATCGCTTGGACCCACGCGCTCCTGAACCTGCCGGCGGCCTCCGGGGAGCGGTTCTCCGAAGAGTGGAAGATTGTCGCGCGCCGGATCGAGGCCGTGCACACGCTCCCGGTTCCCCGCGATACCGAGCCGGCCGGCGCCCCCAGGCTTCACCATCTGCCGGCGGTTCCCCCCAATCCGATGGGGAGCTCCCGAAGGGGCCGCCCTCCAGATGAGTGAGCCTGCTGGAGTCGACGCTCGACCGGATTGCCCAGGTCGAGCCCCGCGTCCAGGCGTGGGCGCGCATCCAGATCGAGGATGCGCGCCGGGAAGCCGAACGTCTAACCCGGCTGCAGCGGTCGGGGACGATCCTCGGCCCGCTCCACGGGATCCCCATCGGCGTGAAGGACATCTTCAACACCGCCGGCGTGGAGACCGCCTGCGGGTCGCGGATCATGGCCGGGTTCGTGCCGGCCGCCGATGCCACCGCGGTGGCGCGCCTGCGGGCAGCCGGAGCCATCATCCTGGGCAAGACGCACACCACCGAGTTCGCCTCGTTTGACCCCTCGCCGGCCCGGAATCCGTGGGCGCTCACCCACACGCCCGGCGGATCAAGCAGCGGGTCGGGAGCCGCGCTCGCCGCGCGGATGTGTCAGGGCGCGCTGGGAAGCCAGACCTCCGGGTCGATCATCCGCCCCGCGGCATTCTGCGGAGTGGTGGGGCTCAAGCCCACGTTCGGCCGGGTCAGCCGGCACGGCGTGCACCCGCTGGCCTGGACCCTCGACCATCCCGGGCCGATGGCGCGCACCGTCAGAGACGCCGGCCTTCTGCTCGACGCCATCGCGGGCCCCGATCCGCACGACCCGGCGACGGGCTCCGACCCGGCCCCGCCCCCGCACGCCGCGCTCCTCGCGGAGGCCGGCACGGACGATCGGCCGGCGGCGGCGCTCCGCGTCGGGGTCCCCGACCGCTACTTCACCGACGGCCTCGACGAAGAGGCCGAAGCCCTCTTTCGGTCTGCGCTGCGCGCCCTCGAGGCGTTAGGGTGCGAGGTCCGCGATATCCGGCTGCCGGACGAGTTCGAGACGGGGATGGATGCGCACGAACTGATCCACAACGCCGAGGCGGCGGCGGTGCACGTCGACACCTACCGCGCCAGGCCGGGCGACTACGGGAGCAGGCTGCGGGCGATCATCGAGACCGGCCTGCAGATCCCGGCTCCCACCTACGTCCGGGCCCAGCAGGTCCGGACCATCGTGATCCGCCGGCTTCGGGACCTGTTGGAAACTGTGGACGTGATCGCGACCCCGGCCGCCCCCGGTCCGGCCCCGGAGGGCCTGGCCTCAACCGGATCGCCCGTGTTCAATCGCCCGTTCAGCTTCACCGGGTTTCCCAGCCTGACCGTGCCGTGCGGGTTCACCGGCGCGGGGCTTCCCGTCGGGCTCCAGCTGGCCGGCCGCCCGTTCGATGAGGGGACGGTCCTGCGCGCGGCCGCCGTGTACGAGGACGCCACAGCCTGGGGACAGCGACAACCGCCGCTGTAGCCGCAGGCCCAAACCCCCTCCTAACAAGTCCACTGGGTGGATCGCCGGAGTCCTCTAAATAGGTCCACTTTCGCCCCACGAAGGCTGCGATAGCCTTGCACTATCTTGAAAGATTGTGATACTATTTAATGTGGATGTAATACATTAGAAGGATGTGCTGTGGCGAAGAGCTTCCGCTTGAATTCCGGGCTTGAAGCGCGTTTAGAACGCGCCGCGCGCGCAGAAGGAACGTCCACATCTGAAAGCATCCGCCGGGCGATCGGCCGGTACTGTGAACATGTCCTGGGAGCCACGCTCGCCCCCAGGCTGGCTGATGTGATTGGACTTGGGCGCGGCGGCGGCGGCCGTGCCCGCAGGAGCGGCGAGGCATTTCGGCGGGCTCTCCGCCACAAGCGCCCGGGGTCCGCATGACGCTGACCGACGCCGGGCCGCTCGTTGCCCTCTTGGACCGGGACGAACCCGACCACGCGAAGTGTACCGAGCAATTGCAGTCGCTCAGCGCACCGATGCTGACCACCTGGCCTGCCTTCACCGAGGCGATGTACCTCGTCGGCGATGGCTTAGGCTGGCGCGGACAGGAAGCCCTATGGCGCATTCTGCGGCGGGGGGATCTGCGTCTTGCGGAAACGGGCCCGATGGATTTGGCGGACGCGTCTCTGGTTGCGGTGGCGGAAGAGCGCAGGTTGGTGCAGATCTTTACCCTCGACCGGGACTTTCGGATCTACCGCTTACCCGGCCGGCGGTCCTTCGTCATCGTCCCGTAGCCAGGCAACACCGAAATCCTCTAGCCCCAGGATCGGTCGGCCGCACGTTTTGATGCGGGCCCCTTGAGAGGGAGCGCGAAGGTTAAGCCTCGCGTGTGCTCGAAATGCGCCGTGACCATGGCGCCGCCGGCGGACGGGTTCGCCGGCCTCTGAAACCACGGTGGCGCACATCGTTGCAGGGGGGGAAACATGGGACGGCCAGGGGCACCTTGGACAATTGTCGCCCTGATCGTGATCCTGATCGGTGTTGCGCTATCTGCTCCCACCGGAGGAGCCGTGCCGGTGGTGAACCTGTCGATTTGGGGCGGGTACCCGGAGATCGCCCCGGTGTACCAGCGGGCCGCCGACGCGTATCAGCAGGCTCATCCCAACGTCAAAGTGACCGTCCTGACCACCGACCTCCGCGACTACGAGCGCAAACTGGCGGCATCGCTGCCGTCGGATACCGCCGGGAACATTCTGGAGGTCGAAGCGTCGACGGTGGAACGATACCTCGAAGCGGGGCTCATCCCCAAAGCCCCGACCGACATGGCGCAGTTCGTGCGCAGCCGGAGCTTCAACAAATCGGCCCAGGACGCCGCTTCGCTCGCCAACGATGTGTACGGGGTCCCGTGGTTCGCGGGAGTGGGCGCCTTCTACTACAACACGGAGATGTTCAAGGAGGCGGGTCTGTCCGCCCCCCCCAAGACCATGGATGAGGTCATGGCGTTTGCGAAAAAGCTGGCGAAGACCGACGCTCAGGGGCGCGTCGTTCGAAGCGGGATCAGCCTGCGTCTCTTTGGCGCCGGGAGCGGCGTGGCCGAGAAGTTTGCCATTCTGATGTGGCCCCGCGGCGGCGACCTGCTGACGCAGAGCGCCCCGGGGAAGTACCGCGCGGGATACGATAACGACGCCGGACGGGCGACCATGAAGATGCACCTCGATGCCGTGTTCGTCGACAAGGTCGACAGCCTGGATATCAAGCACGACGCTGAAGCCTTCGAGTTGGGACAAACCGCCATGCTCGAGCGGGAGTCGTGGGTGATCGGCGACATTCAAAAGAACGCGCCCACGCTCAAGTATCTGACGACGCCGATCCCGCGAGACAAGCGCTGGGGAACGATCATCGGGGTCGTCAGCCTGTACGTGAGCCGATCGGCCGCGAATCCCGAAGTGGCGTGGGACTTTGTCAAGTTCCTGACGCAACCGCAGTTCGAACGCCAGCTGCTCGGAGACGTCGGGTGGATCCCGCTGCGCCAGGACGTCAACCTTGACCCGGTGTTCGCAACATCCCCTCAATACAGAGGATTCCTCGTCAAGGACAAGGCCTACGTCTACTGGTCGATGCCAAGCATCAAGGATTTCGATGAGATCGAAACCAAGCTGGCGAGCCGGCTCGTCGCCGCCTACCGGGATCGGACCCTGGCCGGGAATCCGGCCGCCATCGCGAACATGCTCCACGCCGCCGCCGA
>VBAN01000429.1 GCA_005882445.1 Candidatus Segetimicrobium genomatis
CCGTGTTGACGTCCGCCTGGTCGAACGGAACGACGACGCCCGAGTGCGCCTTGAATGGCTTCACGCCGCTAGACCCTCCACTCGCGGATGTCCACGAAGTGTCCCTCGATCGCAGCCGCCGCCGCCATCGGCGGGCTGACCAGGTGCGTCCGTCCCCCGGGGCCCTGCCGCCCCTCGAAGTTGCGGTTGGAAGTCGACGCGCAGCGCTCCCCGGGGCCCAGGATATCCGGATTCATCCCGAGGCACATCGAGCACCCCGCCTCCCGCCACTCGAAGCCGGCCGTCTTGAACACGCGGTCCAGCCCCTCGCGCTCCGCGGCCGCCTTGACCTGCTGGGAGCCGGGAACGACCATGGCCCGGACCTTCGAATGCACCCGGCGGCCGGCTACGACACGGGCCGCCGCCCGGAGGTCTTCGAGCCGGGAGTTCGTGCATGAGCCGATGAACACCCGGTCGATGGCGATATCCTGGATCGGCACCCCCGGCCTGAGGGCCATGTATTGAAGCGCGCGCTCGATGGCGCTCCGCGCCTGCGGGTCGGCGTGGGATGCGGGATCGGGCACGCGGCCCGTCACCGGCTCCGACTGCGAAGGATTGGTCCCCCACGTCACATACGGTTCGAGCGTCGCGGCGTTCATCTGGACGCGCGTGTCGTACGTCGCGCCCGGATCGGTCGGCAGGGTCTTCCAGTAAGCGACCGCCTCGTCCCAGGCTTTTCCGGACGGGGCATACGGCCGGCTGTTCACGTACGCAAAGGTGGTCTCATCCGGCGCCACCAGCCCGGCCCGACCGCCGCCTTCGATCGTCATGTTGCAGACCGTGAGCCGGCCTTCCATGGAGAGCCCGCGGATCGTCGACCCGGTGTACTCGATGATGTGGCCGGTCCCACCGCCCACCCCGAAGCGGCGGATCACGCCGAGGATCAAGTCCTTGGGCGTGGTCCCGAGCGGCAGTTCGCCGTCGACCCGGACCTCCATGGTCTTGGGCCGCCGCTGGGGAAGGATCTGGCTCGCCAGCACGTGCTCCACCTCGGAGGTCCCCACGCCGAACGCGACCGCCCCGAGCGCTCCGTGGGTCGCCGTGTGGCTGTCCCCGCAGACGATGAGCATGCCGGGCTGGGTCAGCCCGAGTTCCGGGCCGATGATGTGAACGATGCCCTGCCGCTGGCTGAGCAGACCCTCGAGCCGGATGCCGAACTCCCGGCAGTTCCGCTCCAGGGCCTCGATCTGCACCCTGCTGATCGGGTCGGTAATCGGCTCCGTGCGGGGAGTCGTCGGCACGTTGTGGTCGAGTGTGGCAAACGTCAGGTCCGGCCGCCGCACCTTCCGCCCGTGCAGCCGCAGGCCCTCGAAGGCCTGGGGCGACGTCACTTCGTGCACGAGGTGGAGATCGACATAGAGCAGGTCGGGCTCGCCCGCGTGGCTGCGCACGACGTGGGCGTCCCAGATCTTGTCGATCAGCGTCCGCGGCGTCACGCCCCCCCCTTGCTCCCGGAGCCGCTCTTCGGGCCGGCGGCGCCAGAAGAGACGCCGGCGCTTCCAGAGCCCGCGCCGTCTTTGGAGGCCCCGGCGCCCTGTGATCCGCCGGATGGCCCAGATCCGCCGATGGGCTGCGTTCCGCCGGCGGCGCCTGACCCCCCGGCGGCCGCCACACGCGCACGGTCCGCGAGGCGGAGCTTCCCGGTCTCGCGGTCTGCAACCTTGCTCGCCCCGTAGCTGTCGGGCTTGGTGATCGCCGCGTACCCGCTGCCCTGAACCATCCCGACGACCTCCCGGATGATGCGCTTGGTCTCTCCGCGGTCGCCGACGTCGAGGTGGATCTCCACCGCGAGCTCACTGAACCCGTTCTTGGCCAGCTGCGCGCTGACCTGGCTCGCGGTCTCCAGGCTGAGCGAGGTCTCGTAGAGGATGCGCTGGCGGAGGCTCTCGATCTTGCGGTTGCGGAACTTGTGGTAGAAGTACCGGCCGCCGTGGCCCACCCGGTGGATGATCACCGCCGTCACAAAGCAGGTGTCGTCGCCCAGGAGCGAGTCGGTGCCGATGATCACGTTATAGCTCTGCCCGGGCTCCTCGTGCATGTAGTCCACGATGTGCTTGAACATCCGCTCAAAACTGAGCTTGCCGTGGGTTGGGCTGATGAACTCCATAGGCTCTCCTGGCCCAAAGTATACCCAAAGCCCGTGGGGGTGAGCAAGGCATGACCGGGCACGGCCGCCGGTGCCGGCCCCCCGGGCTATGCGTACGGCGCCTTGGCGAGCTCCTCGCCCAGCGCGCGGGCAAGCGGCGCCACCGTGTCTTCGCCGAAGGCGAGCCGCGCCCCCGCGGCCTCGAACAGCTGGGGAATTCGAGCGCGTCGCCGCGAGCCAGATCTGCACCGCTCCCAATTGGGCGACGCCGTACTCGATGTAGTAGAAGGGCACCAGAAAGATGTGCAGCTGCGAGTGCCAGCGGTAGGCCAGCGCGTCCTCGCACCCCGACCAGTCGAGCCAGCGGTTGAAGCGGCGGTACGTCCTGACCCAGGCGTCCCGGCGCTCCCGCGGGGTGTGATCGGGGTGCGTGTAGAGCCAGTGCTGAAACGCGTCGACGGTCGCGATCCACGGCATCCCTTTGGGCATCAGGATCCCATCGAGCAGTTCGCGGAGGCCGCGCCGGGCGTCTTCGGCGCGGGGATAGATCGTCCCGAGGTAGGGCGCGCTCAAGAGTTCCATGCCCATCGACGCGACCTCGGCGAACTCCAGCGGCGTGTTCCGGTAGGCGAGCAGCGGCTCTTCGCGCGCGGCGATGGCGTGAAACGCGTGGCCGCCCTCGTGCAGCAGCGTCCGGACATCCTCGGAGGGGGCGACGTTCAGGAAGATGAACGGCCACCGGCGCTCGGCGAGGGTCTGCTGGTACCCGCCGGGCGCCTTCCCCTTCCGCCGTTCCAGGTCGAGCAGTCCCTGCTCGCGCATGAACCGGAAGTGGTCGCCGAACTCGGGGAGCACCATGCGGAACGCCGCCTCGCAGCGGTCGAGCAGCTCCTCCGTCCGATCGAACTCGGGCAGCGGCGGCCGGCGCAGCGGGTCGGCCTCAATTGGAGGCACTCTTCCGGTCCGTAGTCGAACCGCTCGCGCGCGCGGAAGACGTAGTCCCGATACGACGCGAAGCCGGCGTTTCGGGCAATCCGCATGCGGATCTCGCGCAGCCGGTCGAAGAGGTCCTCGAGCGCGTCCCGGTCCTGCCGCATCCGCTCCGTCGTCAGGGTCCAGGCCTCGCGCCGCACCACCCGGTCGGGATCCTCGAGATACCTGGCCATCTCCTGCAGGGTGTGTTCCGTCCCGCGGTAGACGACCGTCATGGCGCCCGACAGTTTCTGGTACTGCTGCGCCAGCTCAGCTTCCGTGACTTGGAGCGGCAGGTTCTCCTCGCGGTAGAGGCTGACCCGGTTCTCGATCCGTCGATCGAAGAGGCGGTAGTACGGCGGGAGCGCGCGGCGGTGCGGATTCCTCACGTACGCCTCGTCCAGCCGGTGGCTCAACTGCTTCCACCGGGGACTGATCTCCCTGATGAACTGGAGATAGACCTGCTCCCGCTGCGGATCGTCGGTCTGGGAGGTCATCGCGATGTAGCGGCGGGACCCTTCTTCAGAGACCCACGCGGCGAGCTCGCCGGCGTCCTGGAGGCACCGCTCGAGTCCCTCGGGCGACTCCGGCGTCCGCGCGGCCAGCGCGTTGCCGAGCCGTTCGATCTCGTCCCACTGCCCCGCGCTGGCGTCTTTGGGCACGAACCGGCGGGGAAACGGTTTTCGCGGGTCAACGGGCTGCGGCATCGGCGCGTGACCTCGTCGGCGTATTCGAGGTCCCCCCCCACCGGGAGCCCGTGGGCAATGCGGGTCACCTTCACGCCGAGCGGTTTGATCACTTTGGCGAGATAGAGGGCCGTCGCCTCCCCCTCGACGCGGGGGTTGGTGGCCACGATCAGCTCGAGCACCGTCCCTCCGGCCAGACGCCGCAGCAGCTCGGCGATGCGGAGATCGTCGGGCCCGATCCCATCGAGCGGCGAAATCGCTCCCTGCAGCACATGATAGAGCCCCCGGAACTCCCGCGTCCGCTCCATCGCGGCGACGTCGCGGGGATTCTCGACGACACAGATCACCGACTGATCGCGCTTGGCGTCAGTGCAGAGCTCGCACGGATCAGCTTCGGTAATGTTCGCGCAGATGGAGCAGTAGCGGATGCGCCGCTTCGCCTCGAGGATGGCCGACGCCAGCGCCTCCGCATCCTCGACCGGCATCGAGAGCATATAGAAGGCCAGGCGTTGGGCGGTCTTGGGGCCAACCGTGGGAAGCTTGCTCAGCTCCTCGATCAGGCGGACGAGGGGAGGGGCGAAGGAAAACATCCGGGCGTCAGGCGCCCAGGCCGGGGAGCCCTGGAATCTGCATGCCTCCGGTGACGGCCTTCATCCGCTCGGCGGCGCGGTCCCGCGCCTTTCGCAGCGCCTCCCCGGCGGCGGCCAGAATGAGATCCTGCAGCATCGCGACATCGGACGGATCCACCACGCTGGGGTCGATCGCAATCTCGACGAGGTCGCCCTGACCCGTCGCGACGGCCCGGACCACCCCCCCGCCCGAACTGGCCTCGATCCGCTCCCCGGCCAGCTCCGCCTGCACCCGGGCCATCTCCTCCTGCAGTTTCTGTACCTGCTTGAGCATCTTCTGCATGTTGAACATGCATCACTCCACTCCCGGTGAGCCGCAAGCGCCGGACGCCGGCTACTCGGGCTGACGGATCTCCTGCACCGGGTTGCCGAACCGGCGCACGGCCTCCTGCACGAGCGCATCGCCCGGCGGGGGGGCCGCCGCGGACGGAGCCCCCGGCGCGGTGGCCGCCGGCAGGGCCGCGGCCTCTCCCAGCACCGGCCGGAGCCGGAGCGATGTTCCGAGCACCGCACCCAGCAGCTCCTCCACGAGCCGCCGGTTCTTGTCATCGCGCAGTTGCTCCAGGTGGAACTTGTGCCGGACCGCGAGCACGAGATCGTTCCCCTCGACGGCCTGCGGGGCGCTCTCCAACAGGAACGCGTGGACCGAGCGGGTCCGCTGCTTCACGGCATCCATGAGCCGCTCCCACCGGGCGCGGACCAGTTCGATATCGATGCCGGCAAGAGGCTGCGCCTCCACGGCGTCGGCCCCGCCCTGCGGCCCGCGGTCCCGAGACGCGCGCTTCGGAGGCGGTGGCGCGTCAGGCTTTCGAGCCGGGGGGCGCTCGACATCCGATGCCTTTGTTGCGGCCTCGCGTCTTTCCGGATGCTCCAGGGCCTCGAGCCGCGCCGCCAGCCCGTCGATCGAGGCGTCCATTTCCGGACGGCTCAGCTTCAACAACGCCATCTCCAGAACGACCCTGGGCTGGGTGGCGAACCGGGCCTCGGCTTCCGCGGCGGTCAGAATCCGGATCTTCTGGAGGATCGCCCCCGGGGCGAGGCGGGCGCTCTCAGCGCGGAGGACCGCCAGCCGGCTTTCGCCGGTTTCCACGATGTCCTGGGGGTCCCGGACGACGGCGACTACGAGCAGGTCGCGGAAATGCTCCACCAGGCTGCGCAGGATCTGCCGGACATCCCGTCCCTCCGCGATCACGCGATTGGCGATCTCGAGACACGCGGCCGCGTCGCCGGCAACCACCGCGTCCGTGACCTGCTGGGCCACTTCTTCCTCGATCAGTCCCAGGACCGACAGCACATCGGCTTTGGTGACCCGCCCCTGACAGAACGCGCTGAGCTGATCCAGCACGCTCTCCGCGTCGCGCAGGGCGCCATCGGCGCTTCGGGCGATCAGCTGAAGCGCCTCGTCGTCGACCGTGATGCCTTCGCTTGCGGCGATCGTCCGCAGCCGATCGACGATCGCGGCCTGCGGAATGCGCCGGAAATCGAACCGCTGCGTCCGCGAGGTGATCGTCGCCGGCAGCCGGTTCGGTTCGGTCGTCACCAGGATGAACACGGCGTGCGGGGGCGGCTCTTCCAGCGTCTTCAGCAGCGCGTTCGCCGCCTCCGCGGTCAGCATATGGGCCTCATCGATGATGTACACCTTGTACCGGCCCTCCACCGGAACGAGCTTGACCTTCTCCCGGAGGTCCCGGATCTCATCGATGCCCCGATTGCTCGCGGCATCGATCTCGATCACATCCAGCGACACCCCGCCGCCGATGGCCCGGCAGGCCGCGCAGACGTTGCACGGCGTCGCGGTCGGACCGCGCTCGCAGTTCAAGGCCTTGGCCAGGATCCGCGCGGTCGTCGTCTTGCCCGTTCCGCGATGCCCGCTGAACAGGTAGGCGTGGACGATGCGCTTCGCCGTGATCGCATTCGCCAGCGTCCGGGTGACGCGATCCTGTCCGATCACGTCCTCAAACGTCTGGGGCCGCCATTTCCGGTAGAAAGAGACATGGGACACAGGGCTCACCTCACGCAGGGCTCGGGTCATATTCGGCGAACCATTGGGGCACTCCTGGAGGTGTGGACATCGTGGGAGTGTTGGAGACCGTGATGTATCTGCTGCCGGTCGCCGCCGCCGGCCTGGTGTTCTTCGACGCCCGCAAGCGGGTGTCGAGACTGGCCACCGCGATGTGGACCCTCGGCACGCTCGCCACGGCGGGGCTGGCGGCGTCCGCGTATCTGCTGGTCCGGCCTCGAGCAGCGTCGTCCTGGGGCCTCGGCGAAGT
>VBAN01000009.1:0-15929 GCA_005882445.1 Candidatus Segetimicrobium genomatis
AAGACCAGGGCGCCGACCGGCACAGGATGTCGGCCGAGGCTTCGCGACGGGAGAGGAACGTCGACTTTGGTCGGCGATCGAAGCCAGTCCGCGGGCATCTCCTGACCGGGGAACTCACGCCGAGCGGGCGTCAGCGGAAACGGCACGGCGCGGCTCGAGGCTGGATTCAGGGGAACGACGTCGTCCGACAGGTAGGTCCAGCCCCGCGCGCACAGGCTGACGATGAGCGTGCTCTTGCCCCGTCCCCGTGGGCCCAGGAGCAGGATCGCGCGCCCGTCCGCCGCGGCGGCGCCCGCATGAAACCAGAGGAGATCCTGCCGGGCCTGCATCAGGGCCTGGATCACCGAGAAGCGGAGGCAGCGGAGGACGTCGGGGAGCGAGCCATCAGCAACTTGAAACGCGGTGTCGCCCGTGATGTGGTATGAGCCGTCATTCCCTGATACCGCGAGCGTCCGGACGGCGCGTGCGGCCGCGGGGACGATCATGGCGGAGTACATGCTCTCGAGGCCCGCCAGCACCTCATGAGCATCCGATCTCACAGCGACCTGGTGCCCCTCGAACTCGATGTAGACCGTCCGGGGGACTCTCGCCGTCCGCGCACCCGCCGGCGCGGCGCTCATCGGAGTTCCAGGAGGCCCAGCTCGTGGAGCCGAGTGACGCCCTGGATCACGTCGGTCAGCAATGTCGTCCTGGAACGACCTAGGCACTGCCCCAGTTCCTCCGTGATGTCCTCCACGCTTCGGGTGCCGTCGCACAGTTCCCAGATCGCCACGGCGGACCGATTGAGCGTGAACGCAATCTCGCTGCGGGGCACATAGACCAGCAATTCGTCGTCGAGCCGGTGCTCCTCGGTCCCGCTCAGCCGGGCCGGCCGGAGTGTCGCCGTGTCAACGGGCATGCCGGTTCACGCTCACGTCAGGACCGGATTAATGCGCCGGCGGCGTCGAAGCGCTTCCGCTGGCCCCGCCGCTGGCGGATATGGTCGCCCCGCCGGCCGTTCCGCCGGCAGTAAAATTGGCGCCGCCGCTGATGCTGGGATCCGGTAGCTGTGGGGTACCGTACGCCGCGAACGCTTTGGTCGGCAGCGACACCACAAGAACAGCTGGTATGATCCAGCCCGCCCTGATGAGAGCCCGTCTGGTCAGGTTCGTATCCCTCGTATCCCGCGAACCGGCCCTGCCATCCTGACTGCTCATAACAGCCTCCCTCTGACCCGGTCTATTGTCGCGAACACGCGTTCGCTTTGATGTGCAGCCTTTGAACCAGCCGGGTCGCACCACACCTAGAAGATAAGATGCAACCCCCCGGTTCTGAATCAGGTGAAGGCCGTACTAAAATATGGGAAAACCCCCGATGAAAAATGATGAGATCGTCAGACGTTCAATCGGTGTACCGCCTGATGACACAACCTTCACGGGCTAGGCTATACACCCCAATTTTGCCTCGGAGCATCCACGTATATGTGAAGCACTGTTGATTTTGTGGGGCGGCCGGTCGGTGGGGCCAGGCAGAAATCCATCTCATCCCTGGCGAAAATGGGAAGCACAGGAAATCGTGGTGCCGGAGGAGGGACTCGAACCCCCACGGGCGTGAGCCCAGGCGATTTTGAGTCGCCATCGTCTGCCGATTCCGACACTCCGGCGCCGCGAACTATGGATCGGATTGATGGGACCCCGCGCGGTCGTGGTTGCCTTCGCCGTCGCCGGGCCCATGGGACTCACTTCTGCCTGTGGAGCCTGTGGAGCTCGAATCTGGTATCGGCCCCCCGTACTCGGCGAACGCCTTCGAAGGTATCGCGACCACAATCACGGCCGGGAGAACCCAGCCCGCAGCGATGAGAGCACGCCTGGTGATGTTTGCTTCCCGTGCCTTTTTCGGACCAGCCTTGGCCTCTTTACTGCTCACAATCAGTTCCCTCCTCCTCGGAAGAATCACTGATGCGAACGGATGTGTGCTATATTACCCAGCCCCCAGCCCTCTTGGTATCACAGCAGGAGGATAGCATGTGAAAGCCCCTATATCTGAATCAGGTAAAACCCTGATGAGTACTGGTGGAAAGACCCTATCTTCGTCAGGATAGCAACCGATAGTCACTCGGATCATTCCTCGATGCCGTATGAACCTCCGCGGGATTCAACGTCCCACCGCCGTGAGCAGGAGCGATGGTGAGTCGCCATCGCCTGCCGATGCCGGTTCTTGGGCGCTGTGTGCCGCGAGTATCGCAGGCTCTGCGGGTGCGGCGCTCCAGAGCGCCGGCCGGCGCGTGCTATAATCGTTGAGCGATGCCTGCTCGCTCCGGGCGCTCTCTCCTCGTCCTCATCGATGCCAATGGTCTCGTCTACCGGGCCTTTTACGCCCTTCCATACTTCACGACGAGCGACGGCCAGCCGACCAACGCCGTGTACGGTTTCACCACGATGCTGCTCAAGGTGCTGGAGGATGAGTCGCCCGAGTACGTGGCCGTGGCCTTCGACAGGCCCGGGCCGACCTTCCGCCACGAAGCCTACGCGGAGTACAAGGCCACCCGGCGCAAGATGCCGGACGATCTCCGCCCCCAGGTCGGCCTGGCCAAAGAGGTGGTTGAGGCGCTGCAGTTGCCGGTCTTCGAGGTGGCCGGGTTCGAGGCCGATGACGTCATCGGCGCGCTTGCGCGGCAGGCGGAGGCGCAGGGCATCGACGTCCTGATCGTGACGGGGGATCTGGACGCGCTCCAGCTGGTTTCGCCCCACACGCGCGTGATGATGACCGCCCGCGGCATCACGGAGACCACGATCTACGATGAGGCGGCAGTGCGGGAGCGATTCGGGATCGCCCCGCAGCAGATCCCGGATCTGAAGAGCCTGAAGGGCGACACGACCGACAACATCCCCGGCGTGCCCGGGGTGGGGGAGAAGACCGCGAGCCGCCTGCTCAGCCAGTACGGCTCCGTGGAGGCGCTGCTGAACGGGGTCGGCGACATCCGCGAGGCGAGGCTGCGGGAGCGGCTCAGGGAACACCGGGAGCAGATTCTTGCGAGCAAGCACCTGGCGACGATCGTGACCGACCTCGACAACGTCCGGCTCGATCTCGAGTTCCTGCGGCGCCGGCCCCCGGACCGCGACCAGGTCAAAGAGCTGTTCACGACCCTGGAGTTCAAGACGCTGCTGGAGCGCCTGGGGGTCGAAGCGCCCGCGCCGCAGAGCCGCGGGACCTACCGCACCGTGGCCGCGGACGCCATGCCGCGGCTGCTGGCGGAGGCGCCGCGCCTGGCGATCGCCCCCGTCGCGGGCCCCGGGCATCCGCTCACGGCTGAGCTCCGGGGCCTGGCCGTCTCGACCAGGACGGGCGAGGGCGCGTACGTGCCGGTCGAGTCCGGCATCCCCCGGGCGCTGGCCGACCTCCTGGAGCGGGGGGCCCTCCCGAAACTCAGCGAAGACGCCAAGCGCGATCGCCTGCTCCTCGAGGGAGCCGGGCTGCATCCCAGGGGGTTCGCGTTCGACGTGTCGCTCGCATCCTACCTGCTCGATCCCGGCAAGCGCACGCACACGCTGGAGAGCGCGGCATGGCAGTTCCTGGGGTGGCGGTTGGGGAATGGGGAAGGCGCCGAGGACGACGCGCTGTCGCTGGGGCGGGCGCCGGAGGAGGCCGCGGCTGAACGCGCCGATATCACCGGCCGCCTCGCCGAGATCCTCGAGGCGCGCCTCGGGGAGCGCGAGCTCCTCGCCCTCTACCGGGAGATCGAAATGCCGCTGGTCGACGTGCTCGCCCGCATGGAGACCGTCGGCGTCGCCATCGACGTGGACGCGCTGCGCGCCCTGTCCGTGACCCTGCGGGAGCGCATCGACGCGCTGACCGGAGAGATCCACCGCCTGGCCGGCACGGAGTTCAATATCGGGTCGCCCAAGCAGCTGGCGTTTGTCCTGTTCGAGAAGCTCCAACTTCCGCCCCTCAAGCGGACCAAGACGGGATTTTCGACCGACGCCGAGGTCCTGGAACAGCTGGCTCCGCAGCACGAGGTGGTGGCCCGGATCCTCGAGCACCGGGAGCTCAGCAAGCTGCTCAGTACCTACGTCGACGTCCTGCCGGACATGATCGACCCGCGCACCGGGCGGGTGCACACGACGTTCAACCAGACCGTTGCCAGCACGGGCCGTCTGGTCACCACGGACCCGAACCTCCAGAACGTTCCCATCCGCACCGACGTCGGGCGGCAGATCCGCCGGACCTTCGTCCCGGGGCGGCCCGGGCACGTCCTGCTGTCGGCGGATTACGATCAGATCGAGCTGCGCGTCCTGGCGCACATCACCGGCGACCCGGGTCTGCTCGACGCCTTCCGGCGCGGGGAGGACATCCACACGGTGACCGCGGCCGAGGTGTTCGGTGTGGCGCCCGACGGCGTCACCCCGGAGATGCGGCGGCAGGCCAAGGTCTTCAACTACGGCATCGCCTACGGGATCAGCGACTTCGGGCTCGCGTCCCAGCTGGGCATCGGCCGCGCGGAGGCCCAGCGGTTCATGGACACGTACTTCGCGCGGTATCCTCGGGTCCAGGAGTATACGCGGACGACCGTGGAACTGGCGCGCCGGCAGGGGTACGTGACGACCCTCCTCAACCGGCGCCGCTACCTGCCGGACATCCTCAGCCGCAACCGCGTCATCCGGGAGGCCGCGGAGCGGAACGCCATCAACGCGCCGATCCAGGGGACGGCCGCGGACATCATCAAGATCGCGATGCTGCGGATCCACCATGATCTGCTGCCGGGGACCTCGGGGCTCGAGATGATTTTGCAGATCCACGATGAGCTGCTGTTCGAGCTGCCGGAGGCCCTGGTGCCGGATGTTGCGCCTCGCATCCGCGAGATCATGGAGCGGGCCTACCAGCTGGCCGCTCCGCTCGCGGTCAGCGTCGCCTGCGGCCCCAACTGGCAGGACCTTGTCGACGTCGCGTGACCGGCGACCCCTGCGGATCGGACTGACCGGCGGGATCGCCAGCGGCAAGAGCCTCGTGGCGCAGTGCTTCCGGGAACTGGGGGCGGCGGTCGTGGACGCCGACGCGATCGCGCGGGAGGTCGTCGCACCGGACGGGGCCGCCTACCAGGGCGTGGTTGAGGCGTTTGGCCGGAGCATTCTCCGCGCGGACGGGACGATCGACCGCAAGGCGCTGGCGGCCCGGGTGTTCGCGGATGCGTCCGCCCGCCTTCGGCTGAACGGCTTGACCCACCCCCACATCCGCCGCCGGATGGCGGAGGAAGCGACCCGCCTCGCCGCCACCCCGGGCGTCGAGGTGATCGTCCTGGATATCCCCCTGCTGCTCGATACGACCGATGGCCGCGACCTGGGGCTCGATGGGATCGTCGTCGCCGATGCGTCCGACGACGTCCGCGTGGACCGCCTGGCCGCCCGGGACGGACTCTCGCCCGAGGAGGCCCGGCACCGCATGAGGGCCCAGGTGCCGCTTCGGGACAAGGTGGCTCGCGCCGACTGGGTCATCGATAACAACGGCTCCCCCGCCCGCACCCGCCAGCAGGTTCGAGCCGTCTGGGAAGCGATTCGGAAGCGCCCTCGATAGCCGGATCGACGCCCGCGCTCCGTGATTTCCCGCCTCAACCTGAGGGAATCTCCCGGTATCCCAGATAGAATGGTTCGACATATGTTCTACGGTGAAGTGTATATGGGTTTCGGGGCCCGGTTTCGCGCCGACCGGGCGGGGGAAGATTACATGCGAGTGAGGGGAGCATCGGCCGGACGTGCACCAGCCATTCGTAGCCGCCGCCACGCCATCTGGGCCTGCGTCGCGGTATTTCTCGCCGTGCCCGCCGGACCAGGCCTGGCGCAATCCCTAGACTTCTGGCCTGCGGTCTTCTCGTCGTCCGGTTTTACCGTGCCGGTCGCCTCTGGCATCCTCTACAGCCACTTCAAGGTCGGCACCGCGGCCGGGCCGCTCAACNGCGGGGGCGGGGCTCGCCCACAACCGAATCATGAGCGACGACGAAACCGTCTCCTCGATGGTCACCCGCAGCGGGGCGATTGCCGGCGTCAACGGCGACTTCTTCGACATCCGTGGCTCCGGGATGCCCCTCAACATCGTCGTTCGAGACGGCCAGCTCCTGCGCAGTCCGACAGCATGGGTCGCGTTCGCCATTCGGAAGGATGGGCGTCTCCGGATCGACCGGTTCAAGTGGACCGGCACCGTGGTGCTGCCCGGGACGGGGGAGTCGCACGCGCTCGCGGGGTACAACGCAGGTCTGCCTCCCGACGGGCTCATGGTCATCTCTGACGCCCTGGGGTACGGGGCTCCCGCGCCCGAGCCTGGGATGCGCCAGACGGTCGCGGAGCTCGCGCCCGCGGGCCTGCCTGCCACTCCCGTCGGGCCCGGGAAGGCCGCCGGGGTGCCGGGGGCGTCGACGCCGGGCCTTTACACGGTGAAGCAGGTCTGGGTCCAGCAGGCGTTTTACGCGCCCTTTCCGGCGGGAGAGATCCTCCTCGTTGGGCGGGGCAGGGCGGCGGCGAAGTGGATCCGGGACAAGGTACCGGCCGGTACAGTGGTCGGGGTGAATCTCACGACGGACCCGGACTGGCATGAGTTGCGCGCGGCCATCGGCGGCGGGCCCGTCCTGGTCCAGTGTGGATTGGTGGTCAACGATCCCCATCCCCCCTCGCCAAGGGAGCGCAACGTGCGGTATCCGGTGACCGCGCTGGGCATCCTCAAGGACGGCCATACGGTGATCCTCGTGGAAGTCGACGGCCGCCAGCCGCACCTCAGCATCGGGCTCACGCAGCCGCAGCTCGCCGCCTACATGAACTGGCTGGGTGCTTCCGAGGCGATGGCCTTCGACAGCGGCGGGTCGGCGACCATGGTGGTCCGCCTCCCCGGCCGGCCGCAAGCGACCGTGGTGAACTCTCCGTCCGATGGACATGAGCGACGGGTGGCCAATGCGCTGCTCTTCTACAGTACCGCGGTGCCCGGACCGGCGGTCCGGCTGATGCTCAACGCCAACCAACCGCTTCGCCTCTTGACCGGAGCGACCGCTCCGCTTTCGATCATCGGCGTGGATGCCCAGGGCAACCCCGTCGCACCGCCTCAGCCCGTCCGCGTTACGGCGCAACCGCAGCTCGTCACGGTGACGGCTGCGGGCGTTGTCCGGGTGGGTGAGATCGCGGGAACGGGGGTCTTGAGGGCGGAAAGCGGCGGGGTCAGCGGGACGGTCCCCCTCTCCGTTGTGGCCCGCCGCGCGGAGCAGCCCCCGCCAGCCGCGGCGACAGTCGGAGCGCAACTACCAGCCGAGCCGTAGTCCTACTTCCTGTAGGCAAGGTGTAGTCCCGCCCGCGGGGTGCGTGCTATAATAAACCGTTATGCCCACCTTCAAGATGGTCACCGATCAACCACCCGCCGGTGATCAGGCCAAGGCGATCGCTCAACTCACCGAGGGGATCCGGCGCGGCGACCACTACCAGACACTGCTCGGAGTGACTGGATCGGGCAAGACCCGAAGCATAGCGGGCGTCATCGAACAGATCGAGCGGCCGACCCTGGTCCTTGCGCACAACAAGACGCTAGCTGCACAGCTCTACGGCGAGTTCCGGCAGTACTTCCCAGAGAACGCCGTCCGGTACTTCGTCTCCTACTACGACTACTACCAGCCGGAGGCGTACGTCCCCCAGACCGACCTGTACATCGCCAAGGACGCGGCGATCAACGACGAGATCGACCGCCTCCGCCACGCTTCGACCAAGGCGCTGATGGAGCGGCGCGACGTGATTGTGGTCGCGTCGGTCTCCTGCATCTACGGCTTGGGCTCCCCCGAAGACTACCAGGACGTGATGCTCTTCCTGCGCACCGGCGAGGCCCGGTCCCGCGACGAGATCCTGCGCCGGCTGGTGGACGTCCAGTACGAGCGGAACGACATCGACTTCGCCCGGGGCCGGTTCCGGGTCCGCGGCGACGTCATCGAGATCTTCCCGGCGTACGAGGACCGGGCCGTGCGGGTGCAGCTCTTCGGCGACCAGATCGAGCGGATCCTGGAGGTCGACCCGCTGACCGCCGAAGTGATCGCCGAGAAGCCCGCCGTGGCCATCTGGCCGGCCAAGCACTGGGTGACGACCGACGAGAAGATGGCCGCGGCCCTCGACCGGATCGAGACGGAGCTGCGGGAACGCCTGCAGTGGTTCAAGGACCAGGGCAAACTGCTCGAAGCCCAGCGGCTGGAGTTCCGGACGAAGTACGACCTGGAGATGCTGCGCGAGGTCGGGTACTGCCCCGGCAAGGATTTCCTGGTCGTGATCGATGAGTCTCACGTGACCGTGCCGCAAGTGCGGGGGATGGTCGAAGGCGATCGGGCGCGCAAGCGGAACCTGGTCGACTTCGGCTTCCGCCTCCCGTCGGCGTACGACAACCGTCCGCTCACGTTCGACGAATTCGACGCCCTGGTGCCCCAGATCGTCTTCGTCTCCGCCACCCCCGCGCCGTACGAGTTCAGCGTCAGCAGCCAGGTGGTGGAGCAGATCGTGCGGCCGACCGGGCTGGTGGATCCGCAGGTGGAGGTGCGGCCGGCCCGCGGGCAGGTGGACGACCTGATCGGCGAGATCAAGGCGCAGGTCGCCAAGGGCGAGCGGACCCTCGTGACGACCCTGACCAAGCGGATGGCGGAGGACCTGACCGACTACCTCCAGGAGCTCGGCCTGCGGGTCCACTACCTCCACTCGGAAGTGGAGACGCTCCAGCGCGTGCAGATCCTCAAGGATCTGCGCCTGGGCACGTACGACGTCCTCGTCGGCATCAAGCTCCTGCGCGAGGGGCTCGACCTCCCCGAGGTGTCGTTCGTGGCCATCCTCGACGCGGACAAGGAGGGCTATCTCCGGTCGGAGACCAGCCTGATCCAGACGATGGGCCGGGCCGCCCGGAACGTCGCCGGCAGGGTGGTGCTGTACGCGGACGAGGTCACCGAGTCCATGCGCAAGGCGATCGCCGAGACCAACCGCCGGCGGACGATCCAGACGCAGTACAACGAGGAGCACGGGATTACCCCGCAGTCGATCGTCAAGCCGATCCGCGACATGATCGATCTGGCCGAGGTCGCCGAGGAGCCCGCCTCGTACGGCGCGGGAGAGGAGCGCGAAGGGAAGGTCCTCACCGCGACGGAACTGATCGGGCTGGCCGAGCAGCAGCGCGCGAGCGTCCCCTGGGACATCGCCCGCCTGCTGATGTTGAGCCCCGCCGAGCTCGAGGGGACGATTGAAACCCTGGAACGCGAGATGCGGAAGGCCGCCGCCGAGCTGCAGTTCGAGAAGGCGGCGGTGCTGCGGGACCAGATTCAAGAGCTGCGCAAAGGGATGGGCGAGCCGTTCTTCGCCGGTGCGCGGCGGGGCCACCGGGGAGCCGGAGGCCGGCCCGGCGGGGCGAGGCCCAGGCCCGGGCGACCGGCCGGGCGGGGGCGGCCCCGATAGCGCTTCCCCCCGAACGTGGTCCACGACAGGGCGGCGAGCGACACAGGACGATAGGAGTATAATAGAAGCCCGTCATGCCTCTTGATCGGATCGTCGTGCGCGGAGCGCGCGAACACAACCTCCAGAACATCACGGTCGAGATCCCCCGCGACCGCCTGGCCGTGCTCACGGGGATCTCCGGGTCCGGGAAGTCCTCGCTCGCGTTCGACACCATCTACGCGGAAGGGCAGCGCAAATACGTCGAGTCGCTCTCAGCCTACGCCCGCCAGTTCCTGGGCCTGATGGAGAAGCCCGACGTCGACCACATCGAGGGGCTGAGCCCCGCGGTCTCCATCGACCAGAAGGGCGCGCCGCGCAACCCCCGGTCCACCGTCGGGACCGTGACGGAGGTCTACGACTACCTGCGCCTCCTCTACGCGCGGATCGGCGTGCCCCACTGCCCGAAATGCGGGAAGCCGATCACCCGCCAGACGCCTGAGCAGATCGTGGACCACGTGCTGGCGTTCCCGGAGGGCACCCGCATCCTCGTGCTCGGCCCCATCGTGCGGGGGCGCAAAGGCGAGTACCGGCAGCTCTTCGACGATCTCCGGCGCCAGGGCTTTGCCCGGGTCCGCGTCGATGGGACCCTGCACGAGTTCGGCGGGGAGATCGCCATGGACAAGAACCGGAAGCACCAGATCGAGGTCGTCGTCGACCGGCTGGTGGTCAAGCCGGATATCCGGACCCGATTGAACGATTCGGTCGAGACCGCGCTCAAGCTCGGGCAGGGCATCGTCGGCATCTCGGTCGTGGACGGCGAGGAGCACACCTTCAGCCAGAACTACGCCTGCCCCGACGGCCACGACGTGACCCTGCCGGAGATCGAGCCGCGGATTTTCTCGTTCAACGCGCCCTACGGCGCCTGCCCCACCTGCACCGGGCTCGGGTTCAAGCAGGAGATCGATCCCGATCTCGTGCTCGACCCCAGCCTCTCCCTCCTGGACGGCGCGGTGCTGCCCTGGGCGTCGTCCACCAGCGAGTACTACCAGGAGCTCCTGCGCGCGCTCGCCGATCGCTCCAAGGTCGATATGCATACCCCGGTGCGCAGGCTGCCCCGCGAGTTCGTCCGGGTGCTGCTCAACGGATCGGACGGGGAGGTCCGGATCAAGTACCACAACCGCTGGGGGGCGCTGCGCCAGTACGACACGGTGTTCGAAGGCGTCGTCCCCTACCTGGAGCGCCGGTACCGGGAGACCGATTCGGAGTATATGAAGGAAGAGATCGAGCGGTACATGAGCACCGCGCCCTGCCCCGAGTGCCACGGCACTCGGCTCAAGAAGGAAAGCCTGGCCATCACGATCGGCGACCGGTCGATCGCAGAGGCGTGCGCGCTGACCGTGCGGGGCGCGCTGCACTTCTTTTCGACCCTCACGCTCACGGAGCGGGAGCGGCTGATCGCCCACCAGGTGCTCAAGGAGATCAACGCCCGCCTCGGCTTTCTCGTCAACGTCGGGTTGGATTACCTCACCCTCGACCGGACGGCCAACACCCTGTCGGGCGGCGAGGCGCAGCGGATCCGGCTGGCGACGCAAATCGGCTCCGGGCTGATGGGCGTGCTGTACGTGCTGGACGAACCCAGCATCGGTCTGCACCAGCGGGACAACCGGCGGCTGATCGAGACGCTGGCGCGGCTGCGCGACCTGGGGAACACCATCCTGGTCGTCGAGCACGACGAGGAGACGATCCGAGCGGCCGATTGGATCGTGGACATCGGGCCCGGGGCGGGGGCGCAGGGCGGCCGGGTAGTGGCCTCCGGTCCGCTCGACCGCATCCTCAAGGCGCCTGACTCGATCACCGGCCAGTACCTCTCCGGCCGGCGGGTCATTCCCGTGCCGGCCCGCCGGCGGCAGGGCAGTCGGGAGGCGCTGTGGATCCGCGGCGCCCGTGAGCACAACCTGAAGCGGATCGATGTCAAGATCCCGCTGGGGATGTTCGTCTGCGTGACGGGGGTGTCCGGATCGGGGAAGTCCACCCTGATCGACGACATCCTCTATCGGGCGCTGGCCCACCACCTCCACGGCTCGCGGCTCCGCTCGGGCGCGCACGACCGCATCGAGGGGCTCGGCCACATCGACAAGGTCATCAACATCGACCAGTCGCCGATCGGCCGGACCCCCAGGAGCAACCCGGCCACGTACACGAAGACCTTCGACCTGGTCCGCGAGTTGTTCGCGCAGACCCCCGATGCGCGGGCGCGCGGCTTTGCGCAGGGGCGGTTCTCGTTCAACGTGCGGGGCGGGCGGTGCGAGGCCTGCGAAGGCGATGGGATCGTCCGGATCGAGATGCACTTCTTGCCCGATGTCTACGTACCGTGCGACGTCTGCAAGGGGAAGCGGTATAACCGAGAGACCCTCGAGGTCAAGTACAAGGGCAAGTCGATCGCCGACGTTCTGGACATGAGCGTGGACGAGGCCCTGCAGTTTTTCGAGGCGATTCCGCGCATCCGGCGGAAGCTCCGGACGCTGGCCGACGTCGGCCTGGGCTACGTCCGGCTGGGGCAGCCGGCCACGACGCTCTCCGGGGGCGAGGCCCAGCGGGTCAAGCTCAGCACCGAGCTGAGCCGGCGGGACACGGGCCGGACCGTCTACATCCTGGACGAGCCCACCGTCGGGCTGCACTTCGCCGATGTGGAGCGGCTCCTCGAGGTGCTCCACCGGCTCGTCGACGTCGGCAACACGGTGATCGTCATCGAGCACAACCTCGACGTCATCAAGACCGCCGACTGGATCGTCGATCTGGGTCCGGAGGGCGGTGAGCTCGGCGGGGAGATCGTGGCCGAGGGCACGCCCGAGGATGTGGGGCGGAGCCCCGCCTCGTATACCGGACAGTACCTCCGCCTGGCGCTCCGGCGGTCCGGGGCCTCCGGTGCAGGCCGGTCAGGCGCTCGCGCTCGGGACGTTCCCGCAGCGGATGCCGGGCCATCCGGGCTGGTGGCCGCCAGGGCGGGTCCATTGCCGGCCCCGGACTCTCCGGAGGCGCGATCCCGTCGAGGCAACGGGCTCCAGGGTCGCGGGCCCGCCGCCCGCCGCGGCGGCGCCCGCTGAAGTCTCTCCCAAAAAGGCCGATCGAAGCGGGGAGTGCCCCCTGCGGGGGCTCCAAACCGGAGAGGGGCAAACGGCAAGCAGAGGTTGGAACAAAGGTAAGGAGGCGATGATGAAGAGCGCCCGCGTCGTGATGTGGACCGAAGGCGAAACGGGGCCCCGATTTCCACTGGACGAGCAGGGGATCTCCCAGGCCGGAGGGGTGATCCGGCGGGTGGCCTGCCGGAACGTGGCGGAGCGCATCGCCGCCGCCGGGAACGCCTATGCGCTGATCGTGGCGCACGCCCAGATCACCGAGGCGCTGTTCGCGGGGGCGCCCGGGCTGGTCGGCCTCGTCCGTACCGGGATCGGCCTGGACGGGGTGGACCTCCCCGCCGCCACTCGGCACGGCGTGTGCGTCGCCCACGTTCCCGATTTCTGCTACGACGAGGTGGCGGACACGACGATGACGCTGCTCCTGGCGGTGGCGCGTAAGGTGCTGCTGGCCGACCGGCACGTGCGGGGCGGATCCTGGACGCCCAGCGCCATGCTGCCGATGCACCGCCTCCGCGGGCAGACCATGGGACTGGTGGGCTTCGGGCATATCGCCCGCGCGGTCGCCGAGCGGGCGCGCGGGTTCGGGCTGCGGCTGATCGCCTTCGATCCCTATGTGGACGCGCCGACCATGGAGGGGAGGGGCGTGGAGAAGGTCGATCTGAACACGCTTCTGGCCCGTGCCGACATCGTTTCGTGTCACGCGCCGCTCACGCAGGAAACCCGGGGGTTGCTGGGCCCGAAGGAGTTTTCGGCGATCAAGCCGGGGGCGATCCTGATCAACACGTCGCGGGGCAAAGTCGTGAACGAGGACGCCCTCATCGCCGCCCTGCAGTCGGGCCGATTAGCCGGAGCCGGCTTGGACGTGTTGTGGACGGAACCGCCGGCCGGGGACAATCCCCTCTTGCGGATGGACCAGGTCGTCCTGACCCCGCACTTCGCCTCGACCACCGTTGAGGCGCTGGCGGATCTCGCCGCCAAGGTGAACCGTCAGATCATCCAATACCTGCGCGGCGAGTGGCCGACCTACCTGGCCAACCGCGCCGTGCGCGACCAGCCGTCGGCTCGTCTCCTCGGTGTGGGAGGCGGGGCCCGCGCGGCCGAGCGCTCCTCATCGTAGCATTGTGGGAATCGCGGCCGGGGCCGTCGGCGATCCCCGGTCGAGGGTGGGAGGGGGCCTCGTGTCATGACGAAAAATCAGGCGAAGGCGCGGCTCAAGGAGGGCGGGACGGCCCTCGGGACGATGATCTCCGAGGTGTGGACCGATGAGGTCGCCTACGTCCTCGCCGCCGCCGGCTTCGACTTCCTCGTGGTGGATACCGAGCATGGGTCCGCGGACACGGAGAGCCTCCAGCGGATCAGCCGCGCCGCCCGCAGCGCCGGGATCGCGCCCTTGGTGCGCGTGGCGGACATTACCTACGCGCTCATCGCGCGCGCGCTCGACGCGGGCGCCCTCGGCCTGATGGTGCCGCACGTCGAGACGGCCGACGATGCCCGGGAAATCGTGCGCTGCGCCAAGTACCCCCCGGTGGGGGAGCGCGGGTTCGGCCTCCGGAGCGCCGTCACCGACTACTCCGGCGCCTCGGTCCCCGAGGCGATCGCCTGGTCCAACGCGGAGACGATGATCATGGCGCAGGTGGAGAGCCGGCGGTGCCTCGATCAACTGGACGAGATCGCCGCGGTGCCGGGCATCGATGTCCTGCTGATCGGCCCTACCGACCTCAGCATCTCGCTTGGGGTCCCGGGCCAGATGCTCCATCCGACGATGCAGGAGGCCTACCGGCGCGTCGTCGATGTGGCCAAGCGCCACGGCGTTGCCGCCGGCATCCACCCTTCGGACATCAAGGTCGTCCAGCACGGCCGCGACATCGGCATGCGCCTCCTGATGTACGCCTCGGATGTCCGCCTCATGCTCGCCGCGGGCCGGCAGGCTGTCGAAGCGCTGCGGGGAGAGCCCCGGCGGCAGTAAGCGCGGCACGGATCGGGGATCCGTCGGTGAACTGTTGAAGTGGATTTGCACCCTGGGTCGAGCGACAACTCGATATTCGAGCCCTCGTTCTGACAGGTTCGCACGCTCGCGGCCAGGCGGATAATCTGTCCGATCTGGATCTCGAGTTCTTCACGCGCGCCATCCCTCGGGTACCGCTATCCGCAGGACGTGGACGAGCCACTCAGCCGGTACGTGGAATCGCTACGGAGACGGTGAAGCGGACGCAACCGGCCAGTAATTTACGTTTGTCTGATTGGGTATTGGGTTTGGGGAGTCTCCTCAGTTTTATTTTGGGTAACTTTAAGATTAATTCCTCGCGGCATTTCGGGGTTTCCACCGATCGCACGTAAGAACTCTAGGGTTTATCCCAAGGGCGTATCACTGAGGAGTCGATGAGCCCATGCTGGGATGCAGGCCATCACCTTCGGGGGGATTCCGGGTCATGCCCTTGGACGATGTGCTGCACGCCATTACCCAATTGAGGGATGTGGCGGGAATTCTTGCAGTCCGCGATATGGTGACGACGGTCAGATGTGACCGAAGAACACGAGACGGTACGATGCAGCGAGTCACCATCGAAATCTCCTTCAGGACGCCTTCTTTCGCCAGCCGGTACGAGATCCAAGCCAAAGCAGGCCGCACGACGGCAACGGGAAAAGCCAACTCGCTGGATGAGGCCCTGTGGTCGGTGGACTGGCGGAGTCTCGACTCCGGATGACAGTCACTCAACAGGCAAGACGATGGTGCACATGATGCGCCTGCGGGGGGCGGAAACGGTGATCGTCGGCCTCCAGGCCGCAGCGGCCGACGCGATGACCCAATTGGGGCTGCGGCTCGAGGACGTGACCGGCCGCGCACGACCTCGACAAAGGGATGGCGCACTTAGAGCACAAGACTAGGCTGGCGCCCTTTCGGGGCGCCGGCTCGAATCCGAGACGTCGCGTATGATTACGTCCCGCAGCGCAAAAACGCCGAAGGGGGCGCTCCTGCCTGAGGAACAGGAGATCACTGTGCCGATCGCGTCGGACCGCGACATCTTCACCGCCCGCCGGCACGGACGCACGCTGGCGCTCCAGCTGGGCTACTCGCCCACGGAGGCTACCCTAATCGCGACGGTGATCTCGGAACTGGCACGGAATATCGTGCGCTCCGCCAAGCACGGCGAAATCGAGCTCACGGTCGCGAAAGACGCGGGTCGGCAGGGGATCATGGTGGTGGCCCGGGGAGCGGGGCCATGGCTCGCGGACGTCCCGCGGGCCGTCGCTTGGGGGCCATTCCACTTCGGATAGCCTGGGACTGGGGACTGGGCCTGCCGGGCGTCCGAAGGCTAGTGGACGAATTCGAGATCTCCTCCGAACCGGGCAAAGGCGCGCAAGGTCGTTATTAAAAATGGTGGAAACGCTG
>VBAN01000009.1:15934-16917 GCA_005882445.1 Candidatus Segetimicrobium genomatis
ATTCGCATCGACCTCTCAGAGCCGCCTTCCTGATACACGAACATACGTTGGATATTGATGGACGTTAAACGTGTGCAGGAGTATACTGCATATTGCTAGGGTGTTTCCCCTAGCCCGACCTGTACTTCTGGCTCACTTCAGAGTAAGATCGTGTTTACGCCAGGGGAGGATCGGATCGTGGCAGAACCGGCCATGGGAGTACCGCCCGCCATCCAGACAGGACGCAGGGGATCCAAATGGGGTGCTCTACCGGAGATCAGGACGGGTCCGGCGATTGCTCCCTTTGTTCGGCCGGTGGAGCTGGAGATTACGGTGCCGATCGCGTCGGACCTCGATATCGTCACTGCCCGCCAGCGCGGACGGACGCTGGCGCTCCAGCTTGGATACTCGTCCATGGACGGCACCCTGGTCGCGGCGGCCATCTCGGAACTGGCGCGGAACATCGTGCTCTATGCCAAGCGGGGCGAAATCGTGCTGTCGAACGTCGCCGCCGGCTCGAGGCGAGGGATGATCGTGGTGGCGCGCGACGAGGGGCCCGGGATCGCGGATGTGTCCCGGGCCGTCGCCGCCGGGCACTCGACTTCGGGCGGGTTGGGGCTCGGCCTGTCGGGGGTACGGAGGCTGGTGGACGAATTCGAGATCTCCTCCGAACTCGGCAAGGGCACGACGGTCACCATAAGATGGTGGAGACGCTGACGCACCCGTTCGGATAAGACGCGGCATCGTTCACGTGGCCTTTGGGTGTTAACTTCGAGCCCGTCCGGGAGATGCTGACAGCCGCTTGAGAAATCGCTTTGGGGATCGGAGCCACCCACCGCCCACCCGCCTAGGTTTGCTCCGATATAATAAGAAGGCGATGACCTCGCACACTCAGAACGGCGAGTCCCTGCCCGCGGCGCCGGCTGTGCCGGAGGCCGCTGGTGACCCTGGGCTTCCCGGCGACCTCACCGAAAAGCTTGGGACTCTTCCCAGCCAGCCCGGCG
>VBAN01000431.1 GCA_005882445.1 Candidatus Segetimicrobium genomatis
CGCGCCATGGTGAGGCCGTGCGCAGACGCGACACGGCGCGGATGGTGCTGGAAGGGATCCTCGGGGGCCGCTCCAGCGCCTCGATTGCCGAGGAGTACCAGCGCGCGCTCCTCGATCTGGAGGCGGCCCGCGCGCAGCGGGATGATCCCGACCTCGCCCTTCGGCGGCTCGATGCCGCGGCGGTCCAGCGCCTTCAGACCGAAACGGAGAAGCGGAAGAAGGAGCTCTCTCTGGCGCAGGGGGAACTCCAGCGGCTCGAGGGCCGGCTGAGCGGCCGATCGCCGTACGAGGAGTTGGACCGCATCGAAGAGGAGCTGGAGGAGACCCGGGCCCGCTGCGCCCGGGCGCAACGGCAGGTCGAGGTCCTCAAGCTCACGCGCGAGATCCTCGGCGAGGCGTATCGCCATATCGATGAACAAACGCTGGCTCCGCGCGTGTGGGTGGGCCCCCCCAAGGACTGGGCGGAAGTGGAGCACCGGCAGATCGGCAGCGGGGGCGTCGACCAGTGTTATCTGGCGCTCCGGCTGGGTCTGGTGGATCTCCTCTGCCACGGGTGCCGTCCGCCCCTGTTCCTCGACGACCCGTTTCTCGCCTACGACGAAGGACGCGTGACCGCCGCGATGGGCCTGCTCCGGGAGTTGGGGCGGGATCGCCAGGTCTTCCTGCTCACCTGCCGTGGGGAGTACGATCGTTACGCCGATCACCTGATCGTTCTGGGCGAGGTGCCGGCCGCCGCTCCCACAGCCTGGGGGGCTTCGGCCCGACCCGCGTAGCCGGCCGTCCCGCGTTCGACACCGGCGCCGGCCGTGCGCACCGCCAGGGCAAAGGCGGCCGCCGCGATCGCATAACAGACCACGCCGCTCCAGTACGCGGCGGAGATGCCTGCGCTCATGGCCACGGCGACGGCGAGCACCGATGCACAGACCGATGTCGCGCCGTTGATGCCCCATAGCCAGGGGGTCGCGGCGCCGTTTCTGGCGGCGGCGGCTTTCATGCCGAGCGGAAATGCCATCCCCATGCCCAGGCCGATCGGGAAGAGGAGCAGGATTGCCACGATGATTCGCTCCGGCGTGGGGGCCCCGCCAAACACCCCGAGCGCGCGCGGGGTCAGGACGCCGAAGGCGCAGAGGGCGCCGATCAGCAGGCTCAGCCGGATCACGGTGGGGCGTGTCGACCCCGGAGCGGCCAGCCTCCGAGTGGACAGGCTGCCGGCTCCGCTACCGACGAGCAGGACGGACAGCACAACGGAGAGGCCGTACGTGGGGTGACCCAGAAACACGGTGAGGCGTAGCATTTGCGAGATCTCGACCATCATGAACCCCACCCCGATGCTCGCGAAGTAGATGAGCAACGGCAGGGTCCCGCCCGGCACCGTCTGCCGGGCCATCAAGAGGAGCGGACCGACGATGCACGCCAGCGTGAGCGCGATGACCAGGAGGAGCAGCGAGCCGAGGATGAACACCGCATCGGCATTGGTGTACTCTATGCCCTGCACGCGATCCCGATGGAAGGCGTCCCTGAGCCGCAGCAGGTTGAAGAAGAACGGGCTGTCATCCGTCGGGGGCGCGAGATTCGCGTGGAGCGACCCGGCGACCTGATCGGGGGTCCGCCCCGATGCCAGCGCCGCGAAGGTGGCATCGTCTGCCGTCCGTGGAGCGAGCGTCAGGTCGAACCGCATCCGGCGGGCCACATCCGTTAGGGTGGAGAGATCCCTCTCCGAGAACGGCGCCTTGCCGACCAGGATCATCGCCGCAGCGAAGGGGAGCCCCACGAGCCTGAAGGGGGCCAGCGCATTCACAATCACGAGATGATCCCGGGGATGCACGACGCCGACGCGCTTCAAGGCGGCGGCCGCCAGCGCCGTCACCCTGTACATTTCGGCGGGCCGCTTCCCGACGAACCATCGGGTGACCGTCAGCACGCCTCCGGGATTGAGTCGCTCCAGGAAAAGCGTCCACGCCTCCACCGTGTACAGCGAGTTCTCGGCCAGCACATAGGCGCCGGCGGCGGTGGCGGCCGCCGTATCGACAAGCGACAGTTGGATGATGTCGTACCGCGTCCGGTCCCTGGCGATGTAACTCCGGGCCTCATCGTTGACGAGGGTGACGCGCGGGTTTCGATCGAGATGGCCGGAAAACTTCCCGAACCGCCGGTCGAGGGCGTCGAGGATGCTCTTGTTGAGCTCCAGCGCGACAACCGACTTCTGCCCGAAGACCAGCGCGGAGAGGATGTCCCGCCCCCCGCCCGCGCCGACCACCAGGACCTTCGCATCCCGCCGGATGTAGTGCGCGATGTTCGTGACGTCGTACTTCAGGTACCCCAGCCGCCCCAGGTTTCCGTCGAAGGCGGTCATGATCGTAAAGGCGCTGCCGTCGATCCACATGGCGAGCTGATGGATCTTGAGGCCGGGGGGCAGCGCGGTGCTCAGGCCCCAGCCCTGGACGGCCGGCGGCGATCCGGTGACCGTGACCCGCGAGAACGAATTCCACTTCTCGTAGAACGCCGGATGATCCCGACCGCCCTTCACCCAGGTCAATCGCAGTGGCGCCGACTGGTGGGTCGCCAGGACGCCGTTCGCGCCCGCGAAGAGGGCGAGGAGGACCATGGACGCCAGGGTCGCTCGCCGGAGCCCGGTGGAGCCTGTCTCGGCCGCGAAGAGGGCCGCCCCGACGGCCGCCAGGGCCGCGGTGACGATCACCGCGGTCGGGCCGTCGGTGGCGTCGAGCACACCGATCAGGAGGAGGCACCCGGCCGCCGCCCCCGCCAGGTCGGCCGCATAGAGCGTGCTCACCTGCCTGGGAAATCGGGTCAACGCCAGCGAGACGCAGATTCCGCCGAGGGTGAAGGGCACCGATGTCGCGACGTAGGTCGGGATGAGCAGGCCGGTGAGCGCAAACGGGCCGCTGTGCACCGGGATGGCCACATGCACGGCGAAGCTGGCCACGATGGCCGCCGCGAACAGCAACGCGCTCCACGCCATCTGCCGTTTCGCGCCCGCAGGAGGGAAGCGTGCGGGGAGCAGGTAGACGA
>VBAN01000430.1 GCA_005882445.1 Candidatus Segetimicrobium genomatis
TCCTCCGGGCCAGGTACGAGGGCCGGACGGCCGAGGCGGGTCGGACGTCGAGAGGTTCCTCGATCTGACACCAGCGTGCCGGCATCGCCGGGATCTCCTCTCGGTGGCGTGGAGTCTTTGCGCGTTTCTGAGCATCGGTCACGGACTGGCCTACGCCGCGGACGCCGAAGAGGGCGTGGTGCAGGGTCGGGTGATGACGCACACGGCGCCGTCCCACCCGATCGTCCACCAGGCCGTGCACCTCGAGATCGTCGAGCGCGCGGCCTCCTCCGCGCAGGACACCGTGACCGACGCCGGCGGGCGATTTCGCTTCAGGCGCCTGCCGGTCGGCGGGATCCGGGTCTTTGTCCTCAGCACCGAATACGGCGGGGTCCGGTATTCGGGCGAGCGGCTCGCGCTTCTCCCCGACGCGCCGGTCCGGACCGTGGACCTCGTGGTCTACGAGCCCTCGACCGATCGCGCTGCGCTGCGCCCGCCGGTCGTGTTCGCGGTGGTCGAGGTCGCCCGGGGCGCCCTCCGGGTCAGCGTTGTCCAGCGGCTCGAGAACCCCACCGATCGGACCATCGTCTCGAGCCCGCGCGACCCCCTCGTCTTCCCCCTGTCCCCCGGGGCGCAGTCCGTTCGCTTCCTCTCCGGCTGGGTGGACCCCCGGGTCGACATCGGGACGATCACGGACGCGTTTCCCGTGACGCCGGGCCGCACGGAGGTGGCGTATGCCTACACCCTGGACGCGCGGCAATCCGAGGTGGCGGTGCCGTGGGTGTTTCCGGACGGCGCAGGCGAGGTCGATGTGCTGGTCGCCGATGTCGGTGTCAAGGCCAGCGCGGACGGACTGGCGGCGCGGGGCACCGTCGAGGGGCCGACGGGGCGCTTCCTCCGTTGGAGCGGCGGCCCGATTTCCCCCCGACGCCGGGTGGTGCTCCGGCTCCATGGTGTGCCCCTGGCGCGCGATCCGTGGCCGGCCGCCGCGGCGGCCGGCCTGGCGCTGCTCCTCGCCGGCGGGCTGGCGCGCTCGCTCTGGCGCGCGCGCCGGCCCGCGGCTCACGCGTGAATGCGCTGACGTGATGCGCATTCCTCGAGTGGACGGCGGAAGGAGACCGCGGCGCGCTCATGGAACACCAATAGCCCGTGCGTGCACCCTGGTGGCTGGCGCCGCTTTCGCCATGGAGAACAGACCGGCATGCGGTGGGGCGTCGCAGAGCCCCTTTGGCGGCGCTCCTGGCGGCCTCCGCCGCCGCGCTCGCGCTCACCGGATGCCAGCCCTCGGTCGACGTTTCGAGGGCGAAGGTGGCCCGCAGGCTTCCGCCCGCCGTGGAGACCGAGATTCCGCTGGTGACAGACGAAGACGAGCGGCCGATCGTGCCGGACGCGATCAAGGGGAAGCAGGTGTTCGACCACAACTGCGCGGTCTGTCACGGGGCGACCGGCGAGGCCAACGGGCCCATGGCGGTGACGCTCGTGGCCCCCGGCAAGGATGTGCTCACCGCGCTGCTCGGCCTGTTCCATATCGAACTGCACCGCCCCCCGCTGCCGAGCAAGCCGGCCAACTTCCACAGCCGCGATCTGGAGAACGTGATCAGCCCCGCGATCCTCTACGAGACGGTCACGGGGGGGCGGCCGCACACCGCGATGCCGGCGTTCGGGCGCAGAGCTCAGCGCCGCCCGCGCGTTGTACAACCAGCAGTGCGCGGTCTGTCACGGGGCGGGTGGCAACGGCAAGGGCCCCCGGGGACCGGAGATAGCGGGCCGGCTGTGGTCGTGGGCCCGGTCAGAGGGGCCGGGGATCTTCACCGACCCCAACTACATGGTTCAGCGAAACCCGAGCGAGCTCACCAACGCCATCCTGGACGGCTACGGGATGATGCCGAGCTACCGTGGAAAGCTCACCACGGAGCAGATGAACGGTCTCGTCGATTACATCTACACCTTCTTCTACAAGCACCCGCCGATCCAGTAGTACAATGAAGGCGGAGGGGAAAGGCCGATCGAAGCGAGGAGTGGAACAAAGGTTATGCTCGGTGCGGCGTGGGAGGGACTCGGACGATGAGATTTGACCGGCGGGGGGTGCTCAAGACCCTGACGGCGCTTCCGGTGATCGGCGGGCTGCTGGCGATCCTCTCGCCGCTCCTGCGCTATCTGAAGCCCAACGACGGCCCGTATCAGCTCCCGCTGACCGACCAGGACAGGCCCCAGGGCGGCCCCCAGGTCGTCGGCAAGACGACGTCTCTCCAGAAGCCGTGGGACTTTTTCTACTTCACCTACGTGCAGCAGTACGCGCAGTACGATGCCACCGGGTTCAAGAAGGCCAACATCGCCGGGGTGGCGGTGCGGCTGCCGAAGAAGGTGAAGTTCGCGCTCCCCCCCGAACTGGGGGGGTTCGTGGGCTATCCGGGGGAGACCGACATCGTCCTGTTCCAGCGGATCTGCCCGCACCTGGGGTGCATCTTCAACTTCATCCCGGATTGGCACGAGGTCACGGCCGGCTACGGCGGGTACGTTCCGCCGGACTGGGAGCGGCACTCGCTGATGGCCTGTCCCTGTCACCTCAGCATCTATGACCCGGCCTTTCCGGACAAGCCCGGGAACGTGATCTCCGGCCCGGCGCCGCGCGGGGCCCGCTACTTCCGGTACGAGATTCGCGGAGAGGACATCGTCGTCACGGGAGCGGAGGAAGGCGGGATCGCGTAAACCCCGCCGCGGGAGGCCCGATCGTGGAAGCAGTGCTCGCAGATCTCAAGGAGTGGCTCCAGGACCGCAAGCAGCACCTGGACCTCTTCAACGAGACGAAGACGGCGCGTCTCGACAACCCGCTGTATACGCTCGGCGGCCTCGTCTGGCTCTCGTGGATGATCGTGATCGTCTCCGGCGTGATCCTGATGCTGTGGTACATCCCGACGACGACCGGCGCCTACCGGTCGATCCTGCACATCACCTACGATATCCCCCTGGGCTGGCTCGTGCGGGGGATGCACAAATACGGCGCGGACATGCTGATCACGGTCATCACGCTGCGCATCTACCGGATGTATTTCGCGGGCGAATACAAGAAGCCGGGAGAGCTGTCCTGGATGATCCTCTTTGCCTCCCTGGTCCTGGGGATGATCTCCGGC
>VBAN01000092.1:0-5591 GCA_005882445.1 Candidatus Segetimicrobium genomatis
GGAGCGGTCGATCCACCTGGCGGCGATCGCCGGATATCTGCACGATATTGGAAACGTCGTGGGCCGGGTCAACCACGAGCACACCGGCGCTCTGCTGGCCAGCCGGATCCTCAGCCGCCTCGGGATGGAGCCGGTCGAGATGGCGATCGTCATGGGCGCGATCGGCAACCATGAGGAGCAGACCGGGGATCCCGTGAGCGACGTGGGGGCGGCGGTGATCGTCTCGGACAAGTCGGATGTGCACCGGACCCGGGTGCGCAACCCGGATCCGACCACCTTCGACATTCACGACCGGGTCAATCACGCCGTGGAGCACTCGTTCCTGCGCGTCGATGAGACGGCGCGGACGATTACCCTCGAGCTGGCGATCGACACCCGCCTGTCCCAGGTGATGGAGTACTTCGAGATCTTCCTGCCGCGCATGGTCATGTGCCGCCGGGCGGCGAAGTTACTGGGGTGTGAGTTCAAGCTGATGATCAACGGGACGAAACTCCTGTAGGGGGGGACGCGTATGCCTGCCTGGCTGTACGTCTGCAAGTCGTGTGGGACCTCGCACGAAGCGCCTCTGCGGCCCGGGGGCACTGTGTACCTGCGCTGCCTGACCACCCGCGAGTGGTCTTGGTATGAGCCGACGGTGTTCACCCTCCCCGGCCAGCCGGTTCGGGCCGGAGCGAGAGCCGGATCGTCTCGTCCCGCCGCATCGCGGGCGGGCGCGGCTGCTGCCCGGGCCCGCCGCTCCAGTAGAGGTGGAGCGGGACGGCGCCGACCCACGGCTGCCCGGACCGCCCACAAGACCGCTGCCCGACGGGTGCCGCGAGGCGGTCGGAAGAAGCGACGGTAGCCGTCGCGGCAATCCGATGTCAGGCGGGCCGGCTTTGAACCGTTAGGCGAGCCTTGCCAGGTCAGGCCTTTCGACGCGGCGGCGCTCGTCGAAATGAAGCCCGTCCCAGAGTGCTTCCAGTAATAGCCTGTCACGTAGGGGAAACACCACTAAAGTCCCCCACCCAAGATTGTGATGTCGGTGCTGACGTTTGGTTCACCAACCTCAAGGCGCTAGCCTGTATGTGGATCTCCATGGTTTTCCCCAACAGGCATCCGGTGGTCACCCGATTTCAGATCGCGCATTTGGATATACGTTTGAGTTGTTACAGCTCTCCGCTTGGCAGGACGGCCCCCACCGAAGGTGGATTTGGCCCGTACGGAAGGGTCTGCCGGTTCCATTTGCGATGATGAGCTCTCGTCACGCGAGCCACTGAGGGCAAGGTCACGCAATCGAACGTCGGTTCGGCTCCGGGAACGGAGCATGAACCGAAAGGGCGGAGCGTTGCCCCGCCACCTGTTCGCGCAGAGTGACGTCAAAGACGACCTCTGCGCGCCCTGAATGGTCGTCATGAACGGGCGGCGGTGGTGGGACCCGAAGGGCATGCTGTTTTGGCAGATCGTGATGACGATCTGCGCCTGGGGGTTCATCGTCGCCCTGCACCTCGACAATGACGGACTCTGGTTTCAGGGCGACGCGCCACGGCACGCCGCCAATGGCGTTTTCTGGTCTGATTTTCTCGGTCGCCTTCCCACGTCGCCGCGAGACTTCGCGTTCAGCTACTACGCGAGGTATCCCGTCGTCAATCCTACCGCGTACCCTCCGATTTTCTATCTCCTGGAGGCTATGGCCTATCGGGTCTTCGGGGTGTCCCCCTTTGTGGCCAAGGGGCTGGTGCTGGCCTCGGTCCTCCTCGGCTCCCTCTATCTGGTCGTATGGCTGCGACGATGGGTAGCCGAGGAGGCGGGATGGGCGGGGAGCCTCTTCATCTTGCAGCCGGCGATCATCGGCTGGGGCAATGTCATCATGCTGAACGTGCCCTCGATGGTTCTTGGCGTCGCCGCCCTCTATCACTGGCGTCGGTGGCTGGAGGCTCCCGCCTCGGGACATTTGTATGCGGCGGCCGCGCTCGCGACGCTGGCCGCGCTCACCTACCTGTTGGCCGCAGTCGTGCCTGTTGTGATGCTCGCCTGGTGCGTGTGGGGGAGGAGATGGGACCTGTTCCGCCAACGCCGGCTCTGGATCGTCGCTGGCGCGGCGGCGATCTCGATCGGGGTCTGGGTCCTCATGACGATGCGATGGGACCCGCACTGGGCGCCCGGCCCCTTAACCGGCCCCGGCTTCTACCTCCGACATCTCCCGGGGTGGTTTGTCACCGTGCCCGTGATCGTGCTCGCGGCGGTCGGGCTCGGGCTGGGGCTGGTGGGCCGGGCCTCAAGAAGAGAGGTTGCGTTCCTGTCGCTCTGGATCGTCCTCGCCTATGTCTGGTTCACGGCGATCAGCCTCAAGATGAACGGGGGGATCTCGCTCGACGATATCCGATACACGATGCTCCTGGTGCCGCCGATTGTTCTTCTGGCCGCGGTCGGGGTAGAGAACGGCCTCCGGCTGGTGGTCGGAGCGCGAGAGGGGAGGGCAGAATGGCCCCGGCTGATGCCGTGGGCGGCGGTGCTCGCCCTCCATGTCTGGCTGGCGGCCGCGGTGAGCGTGCCCCGGGTCGCCGGCTTTCGCGAGATCGTACGCTTTGTGGGTGAGATCGCGCCCTCGGCGCGCGTCTTCTATGACGGGGCCTACGACGGCGTGTTCTCCTTCAACGCCCTGGCTGCGGGCACGGGGTTTCGGAGGGGCGTCGTGCTGGGTCGCAAGCTGCTCTACGCGACCCAGAGCGTGCCGTCGTTCGGGCCGGTTGAAATCGCCCCATCGCCAGGCGGTATCCGCGAGTCGCTGCGTTTCAGGTGCGGCTGCCGAATCCTTGTGATAGAACGGCAAATCGAACCGCGCCTCAAGCGGAGCGCCGCCGCCGCCAATTTGCGGGAGGTCGTGGCCCGCGAGCCCGCGCGGTTGATCCGCTCCTTCAGGGTCGAAGCCGGCTCCGTGACCGATGTCGACGTCTACGAGTGGCGCAGCGTTGAATCGGCCCCCTCTACCATCGACCTTCCCTTTCCATCGCTCGGCAACAACGGGCGGGTTCAGCTGAAGCCGCTCCAGTACTAGAACAGAGCGCGAAGGATCACTCTCCGTCATCATGGCGCCCTCTCAAGATCCCGTCGTGATCATCGGTGGCGGGCCCGCCGGGCTCACCGCGGCCTACGAACTAACGAGGCACGGGGTGCTCCCGCTCGTGCTCGAACAGGACGCCCGATATGTCGGGGGCCTCGCCCGAACCGTCCGATTCAAAGACTTCCGCTTTGATATCCGCGGCCACCGCTTCTTCTCGAGGAGTCAGGAAATCGAGCGGCTGTGGGAGGAGATCTGCGGCGACGATCTCATTGGGCGAACGGGGCAAGTTCTTCAACTACCCCCTCACCGCCAGCAACGCTCTGGGCCATCTTGGGGCGATCGAGAGCGCCGCGTGCATCGTCAGCTACCTCAGGTATCGTGCGGCACCAATCAGGCCCGAAGTATCGTTTCAAGACTGGGTGACCAACCGGTTCGGCCGGCGCTTATTCGAGATATTCTTCCGCACCTACACCGAGAAAGTCTGGGGGATGCCGTGTCACGAGATCTCAGCGGATTGGGCAAGCCAGCGGATCAAAGGACTGTCATTGCGGGCGGCGATTCTCCGGGCCGTGCTGCCGCGGGGCAATCACGACGGCGCGCCCGCCATTAAGACGCTGGCCACGTCCTTCCGGTACCCTCGCCTCGGTCCGGGGATGATGTGGGAACAGATGCGCGACCGCGTCACCGAGGCGGGCGGGCAGGTGAGCATGGGGTGCGACGTCATCCAAGTCCACCATCAACACGGACTCGTCCACGATGTCGTCGTCCGGCGGCCCGACGAGACGACGGAGCGAATTCCAGGCCGCGCATTCATCTCTTCGATGCCGCTCCGGAGCCTCATCCTCCGGTGGACTCCGAGCCCTCCGCCGGACGTGATCCGCGCCGCGCGCGGCCTGAAGTATCGGGACTTCATCGTCGTGGGACTCGTCCTGCGGGTGCGCGATCCCTTTCCGGATCACTGGGTCTACGTCCACGATCCAACCGTGAGGCTCGGACGGGTGCAAAACTTCCGAGCTTGGAGCCCCGATATGGCGCCCGATGCGGGCCGGTCCGGACTCGGGCTTGAGTACTTCTGCAATCGCGGCGATCCTCTTTGGGCCATGGCGGACCATGACCTGATCGCCCTGGCCGCGAGGGAGCTCGAGCGCGTCAAGCTGGCGCGTGCGGCCGATGTCGAGGACGGTTGCGTGCTGCGCGTGCCAAAAGCCTATCCCGTCTATGACAACGGCTATGAGGCGCGCGTGGGAGTCATCCGAGACTACCTGGGTGGCTTTCGCAATATCCAGCCCGTCGGACGGAACGGCATGCACAAGTACAACAATCAGGACCATTCGATGATGACCGCGTTGCTCGCCGCCCGAAACATCCTCGGCGCCGACCTGGACCCTTGGGCGGTCAATACCGACGCGCAGTACCTCGAAGCGTCCGATGACACGGGCAAACATGCCGCCTCGCGCCCAGACCTCGGTTCGTGGGCTCGTGAGGAACGCCAGGCTCCGCGAACGCTGAGCCGATGGTCGGCCAAGAGGCACGCGTGAAGATTTCGGTCATCATTCCGGTGCATAATGGAGCGCAGACGCTTGGGACGTGCCTCAAGGCGCTGGCCGCCTCAACATACCCGACGTACGAGTGCATCGTGGTCAATGACGGATCGACAGACGGGTCCGGCGCCCTCGCCGCGGCATTTCCCGTTCGCGTGCTGGACCTCACCGGCGGGCCGTTTGGCGCGCCGTACGCCAGAAACCGTGGCGCAGAAGCCGCCGACGGGGAAATCCTCCTCTTCCTCGACGCCGACGTCGCCGTGGCGCCGCACACGCTTGCCAGAGTTGCTGCGGCGTTCACCGGTACTTCTGCCGAAGCGGTCTTCGGCTCATATGACACGACCCGTGAGCCGGGGTTCCTTTCCCAGTACAAGAACCTCGTTCACCATTTTGTCCATCAGAGTGGTCCGGAGCAGGCGTCGACGTTCTGGACGGGGTGCGGAGCGATTCGGTCCACGACGTTCTTTGCGATCGGAGGATTTGACGAAGGCCGACGGCCGTGGACCTGCGAGGATATCGAGTTGGGATACCGCCTCCGGGCGGCCGGGCTTGACATCGCCTTCAACAAGGACATTCAAGTGCGGCACCTGAAGCGCTGGACCCTTCGAACACTGATAACGTCGGATGTCGTCGACCGCGGCATCCCGTGGACGCTGCTGATCCTGCAGCGGCGTGCCTGGCCCGACCATCTGAATCTTCGCAGGGTTCAGCAGACCTGCGCCGTGCTCGTGTACGCGCTGCTGCTGGCCGCGGTGTTTCTTGCGCCGCTCCCTCGGCTCGTCGCCCTCGCGCTCTGGGGCGGATTGTTTCTTGTCGCCGCCGGAAGCTGGTCTGATGAACATCCCCATTTCCGCCTGGATGCGTTGATGGGAGCGTTCGCCGCGTTGCTCGGCGGGGCCGCCACGGTCGCTGCGCTGTCGCAGCGGTGCCCCGGACTGGCGTGCCTGCCGGGCATCGTCATGGCTGGACTGATCCTGGATCGGGCGCCCGCCGCGCCGCAGTGGTTGCGG
>VBAN01000092.1:5606-7862 GCA_005882445.1 Candidatus Segetimicrobium genomatis
GTGTGGCGACTTTTCTCACCGGCATGTTCGCGGTGCCGTTTCTCATCTCGACTCGCCTGGGGATCGTCGTAGCGCTCGGCGTCGGGGTAATCGTGATGCTCAATCGTGGGCAGTACGCGTTTTTCACGCGACATCGCGGAGTCGGGTTCGCATCAGCAGTCATGCCGTTTCACCTCCTGTACTATGTGTACAGCGTCGCCGCGTTCGCGCTCGGGACCGGGTACTATCTCTGGCGTTTGGGACCGGCTCGCGCCGGAACCACGGATCGTCGCCCTTCGGCTGGCGCGGGCGAAACGGGCTTGTCCCCGCGGCCCCGGCAGTGGGTCAGGCAGCCGAGAATGACGAGATGACGGCTCCGCTGAGGGTTGGGCTGCTGGGGTGTGGCCGGATCGCGCGCCTCGCCCATCTCGCCGTCCTGAGCCGCCTCCGGGGGGTCAATCTTGTGGCGCTTGCAGAGGCCGATCCGCAACGGCGGGCCGAGGTCCGCCGTCTTCCAGCCGTCGCGATGGTGGCCGACTACCGTGAGCTCCTGGACAGGCCCGATGTCGAAGCCGTCATCGTTGCGCTCCCGCCGAGCCTGCATGCGGACGCGGCGATCACCGCGTTCGAGCGCGGAAAGCACGTGTATATGGAGAAGCCGCTCGCGCTCAATCTTGCCGAGGCGGCCCGGATGCTCGCCACGTGGCGGCGGACCGGTCTGGTGGGCATGATCGGGTTCAATTATCGCTTCAACCAGCTGTACGCGACGGCGCGGGAGCAGATCGGCGCCGGCCGATTGGGTGAGCTCGTGACCGCCCGCTCGGTCTTCTCAACCTCGACCCGGCCCATGCCCGAGTGGGAACAGACCCGGGAGCGCGGGGGCGGTGCGTTGCTCAGTCTCGGGTCGCACCACATTGATCTCATGCGGTTCCTCTTGGGTCGCGAGATTCGCGATGTGTCGGCCGGTTGGCGAACGCAGCGCACAGAGCACGACACGGCGGTCCTCCAGATGCGTCTCGACGATGGGCTGCTCGTCCAATCCTTCTTCTCGCTGTCCGGGGTCGAGGAGGATCGTGTGGAGATCTACGGGCAAGAGGGGAAGCTGACCGTTGACCGGTCGTGGTCGCTCGATGTCGAGATCAGCCCGATCACGCTGCGCTATGCGCGAGCACGGCACCTCGCCCGGGCCCTGCGGGCACTGCGGGGCATCCCGCATGCCGTTGACAAGATCATGTCACCGGGCCGCGAGCCGTCCTATCGGGCGGCCCTTGCGCATTTTGCGGCCGCGGTCCGCTTCGGACGGCGGGCCTCGCCCGACTTCTGCGACGGCTACCGGAGTCTCGCGGTCGTTGAAGCGGCCGAGCGATGTGGGACCACCGACCGCTGGATCTCCCTCGGCGATCCGCTCGATGCCGGGCTGGGGATGGCGGCGACGTCGGGCGCGGCCGTTGAGGCCGCCGCACGGCGGCCAAGGGGGGTTGCCGATGCATGAGCGGCACGTAAACGACGCCCGGCCGGGAGCGCGCGCGCCCGCGCTGTCGGTGGTGATCCCGATGCCCCGCGGGTACGACGCGATCCGCACCACCGTGAGGTCCCTCGAGGCCCAGAGCAGCCGTGACCTCCTGGAGCTCGTGATCGTGGCGCCATCGGCGCGTGCCCTGGATCTCGGGCAGCCCGAGCTCACCTGGTGCCGGCACATCCGCATCGTGGAATCGGGGACGATGACATCGCTTGGCGCCGCGTACGCCGCCGGCGTCCGGGGCGCCACAGCCCCGGTCGTTGCGCTGGCGGAGGACCACTCGTATCCTGCCCCGGATTGGGCGAAGGTGTTGATCGAACGGCATGGCGAGCCGTGGGGCGCGGTGGGGCCGGTGGTGGCAAACGCGAATCCCGGCAACCCGTTCGGCGACGCGGCGTATTACATGGGATACGGCCGCTGGGCGGGGGGGATCCCCCCGGGTGAAATCGACGATGTGCCCGGGCACAACAGCTCGTACAAGCGCTCGATCCTGCTGGACCACGGCTCCGAGCTCAGCGCTCTGCTCGAGGTCGAAACGATTCTCCATTGGAGGCTGCGGGCGAGGGGGTACCGGCTCTATCTCGAACCGGCCGCAAGGACGAACCACCACAATCCCTCGACCCTGGTGTTTCTCTTGAAACAATCATTCCATTACGGGCGCCTGTTTGGCGCCGCGCGCGCGCGGGGATGGCCGGGAGCGCGACGGGTGCTCTACACGGCCGGTTCGGTGTTGATCCCTGTCGTGAGGCTGTGGCGCC
>VBAN01000432.1 GCA_005882445.1 Candidatus Segetimicrobium genomatis
CGTGACGCTCAGGCCGGGGATGCGGTGGCACGACGGCACCCCGGTCACGGCCGACGACGTCATCTTCTCGTTTATGGCGCCGAAGGGCGGCAAGGTGCCGATGTACCGGCCGTGCGTCGCGAACATCGCGGACATCAAGAAGCTGACCCCGACGACCCTGCGCTTTACGCTGGCGAAGCCGTCGGCCGCCTTCCTGACCTCGACGCTCGGTAAGATCAACCTGGTGCCGCAGCACGTCTGGGCGCCGATGCTCCAGAGCCTGGAGGGAAAGAAAGAGAACGCCGAGTCGCTCCAGGAGAAGGCGCCGGTCGGCTCCGGCCCGTTCAAGTTCGCCGGCTGGACGCGCGGCCAGGAGGTGGTCCTGGAGGCCAACCCTGAGCACTGGGCCGCCCCCAAGCTGCACCGGTGGATCCTGCGCACCGTGTCCAACGTCGAGGCCGCGCTCGGCGGGCTCCGGAACGGGGAGATCAACTTCTTGTCGGACTACCTGGGCTATCCGGCCGTGCTGGCCCGGGTGAGCAGCCAGGACCCGCGGATCACGGTGATCGCGTCGACGGACATCGGCATGCAGTTCATCGCCTATAACGAACGGCGGCCGCCCTTCAGCGATGCGGACTTCCGGCGGGCGCTCAGCATGGTGATCGACCGCAACATGATCCGCCTCGTCGCCTACAAGGGCTACGGCGTGCTGGCCGACTCGCCGGTGAGCCAGGCCCTGGAGTTCTGGCACGCCCCGAACCTCCCGCAGTACGCGTACAACGTCGCGGCGGCCCGGGACCTCCTCGTGAAGGCCGGGTACGAGTGGGACCCCCAGGGCCACCTCCTGTATCCGGCCAGCCAGACGGAGACGCTGGAGGTCGCCCGGTAGGGTCACCGCCTCGCCACCGCGGGCTCACCCGGCGGCCCCTCCGAGCGGCCGCCGGGTGATCGGACCGGCCGTGATGACGCGCTCATCAACCAGATGGATCGCGCAGCGCCTGGCCCAGATGCTGCTCGTGCTCTGGGTCGTCGCCACCCTGTTGTTCCTGATCTTTCGCCTGATGCCGGGGAACCCGCTGGCCGCCTACATCGATCCCAACTTCACGGCCGACCAGCAGCAGGCGCTGATCCACGAGTTCGGGCTCGACCTGCCGCTCTGGCAGCAGTACCTGATCTTCCTGCGGGCGTCGGCCGCCGGCTCCATGGGCCAGTCGTTTTTCTATCACGCCCCGGTCGCGCAGCTCGTCTGGGAGGCGCTCCCCAACACGCTGATCCTCGTGCTGGGGGCGGTAATCATCGCCTTCCTCATCGGCGCCCCCGCCGGGGCATTCCTGGCCTGGAAGCGCGGCACGGCCGTGGAGACGGCGGGCATCTCCCTCGCCCTGGCGGTGCGGGCCGCGCCGGAGTTCTGGGTGGGCATGATCCTGCTCGCGGTCTTCTCGTTTTCGCTGCGCTGGTTCCCCACGTCCGGCACCGCGAGCCCCGGCGCCCAGTACGCCTCCCTGTGGCGGCAACTGACCAGCCCGGACTTCCTGCGTCATCTCGCCCTTCCTCTGCTGACGCTCGTCCTCTACCTGCAGGGGCTGCCGCTGCTCCTGATGCGGAGCAACATGCTGGACGTCATGGAGGAGGAGTTCATCGTCATGGCGCGCATGAAGGGCCTGCCCGAGGGGCGGATCCTGCTGCGCCACGCCGCGCGCAACGCCCTCCTCCCGGTCGTCACCGCCTTCGCGCTGGTTGTCGGCTACAGCCTCCAGGGCTATGTCGTGGTCGAGAACGTCTTCAGCTGGCCCGGCCTCGGCCGCCTCCTCGTCAAGGCCGTCGCCGCCAAGGACTATCCCCTCGCCCAGGGCGCGTTCCTCCTGATCGCCGCGCTGGCGATCTTCATGAACCTCGCGGCGGATCTGTTCTACACCTGGCTGGATCCGCGGGTCTCGTATGCGAAGCGGTAGCGTCGACGCCCTCCCCCGCCCCGGCCAGACGTGGGCAGGCTGGCGCCGCGCGGCGGGCACCCTGTGGGGCGTCCTGCAGCACGACCGGTTCGCGTTCGCCGGCATCTGCATCTACGCGCTGTTCGTCCTGATCGCGTTGAGCGGGGACATCTTCGCCCAACTCGTCTACGGGGCGCGGCCGGCCCTCACGGTGGGCTTCGTGGCGGCGTTTTTCGTGGCGCTCATCGGCACCAGCGTGGGAATCATCGCGGGATACTACGGCGGGTGGCTGGACGCCGTGCTGATGCGCCTGGCCGACGTGGCCTTCGGCATCCCCTATCTGCCGTTCGTCATCGTCCTGGTGGCGTTCCTCGGCCCGAGCCTCTGGAACATCGTCCTGACGATGGCGCTGCTGCTCTGGAAGGACACCGCCCGCGTGGTGCGGGCGCAGGTCCTGACCCTCCGCGAGCGGGGCTTCGTCGAAGCCGCGCGCGTGCTGGGCAGCTCTCCCCGCCGGCTCATGCTCGTGCATCTCGCGCCGAACGTCCTGCCGATCGCGCTGCTCTATGGCTCGCTCGCGGTCGGCTGGGCGATCCTGACCGAGGCGTCGGTCAGTTTCCTCGGGTTCGGGGACCCGGCGCGGATCTCATGGGGATACATGCTCCAGGACGCCTATATCTCGCAGGCGCTCTCCGGCGGCGCGTACAACTGGTTCATCCCGCCCGGGGTCTGCATCATGCTCGTGGTCATGGCCGGCTATTTCATCAGCCGCGGCTACGAGGAACTGCTCTTTCCCCGCCTGAGGCGGCGGTAATGGCGCTCCTCGCGCTGGAGGACCTGCGTGTGGAATACCGGACGGCGCGGGGCACGAGCGGCGCCGTGGACGGCGTCACGCTCGAGGTGCGCGAAGGCGAGGTTCTCGGCCTCGTGGGCGAGAGCGGATGCGGGAAGACGACGCTCGGCCGGGCGATCATCCGGGTGCTGCCCAGGAACGCCCGCATCGCCGGCGGCAAGATCGTCTTCGACGGCGTCGACCTGGCGGCGCTGCCGGAGGCGGAGATGAACCGGTACCGCTGGCGATCGATCGCGATGGTCCCCCAGGCGGCGATGGACTCGCTCGACCCGGTGTACCGGCTCGGCGATCAGTTCACCGAAGTGCTGACGGTCACCGGCGCCCTCACCCGGACCGACGCGCGCCGGCGGTCGCTCGACCTCTGCGACCTCGTCGGGCTGGACCGGCGGCGGTTGGTGGCCCTCGCGCTTCGGCCGCGCCTGCTGCTCGCGGACGAGCCCGTGACCGCGCTCGACGTCGTGGTGCAGCACCGGATTCTCAAAATGCTGCGCACGCTCACGGCGGAGCTCTCGCTGAGCGTGATCCTCGTCACCCACGACATCTCCGTCGTCGCCCAGACCTGCGACCGGATGGCCGTGATGTACGCGGGCAACATCGTCGAAACCGTCCCCACCCCGGACGTCTTCCCGCGGCCCCGCCACCCGTACACGATGGGATTGCAGAACTCGTTCCCCAATCTCCTGGCGCCCCAGGAGACCCTGATCCCCATCGAAGGCGTCCCCCCGGACCTGCTCCATCCACCACCGGGCTGCCGGTTCGCCCCGCGCTGCCCCTTCGCGATCGACCGGTGCCTCGTCGAACGCCCGGCCCTGCGCGAGCTCGAACCCGGCCGGTGGGCGGCGTGCCACCGCGCCGAGGAGGCCGGGGCGCTCCGGATCCAGTCCCAGGAGGCCGAGCGGTGGCGCGTCCCGGTCCCATGACCCGCGCACCGGCTGAGGCGGCCGCCGCCAATGGACCGCTGGTCGCGGCCGAGGCGGTGCAGAAGTACTTCCCGCTCCGCCGGGGGCTCTTCGCCCGCAGGGCCCCGGGGGAGTATCTCCGCGGCGTCGACGGGGTCTCGTTCGCCATCCCGCGGGGATCGTCGCTTGGGATCGCCGGCGAGAGCGGATGCGGCAAGACCACCCTGGCCCGCCTGCTGCTGCGCCTGATCACCCCCACGGCGGGCCGGATCCTCTTCGAGGGGGTGGACCTGAGCACGCTCGACGGCCCCGCGCTCCTCGCCTTCCGCCGCCGGGCGCAGTTGATGGTCCAGAATCCCTACGAAGCGATCAACCCGCGCTTCACCATGGAGCAGGCGCTGGCGGAGCCGCTCGTCATCCACGGCATCGGCACGCGCGAGGACCGGCTGGACCGGGTGATCGCGGCGCTCGCCCAGGTGAACCTCCGCCCGGCGGACGCGTTCCTCGACAAGTACCCCCACCAGCTCTCGGGGGGCCAATTGCAGCGCGTTGGGCTGGCGCGCGCGCTGATGGTCGACCCGATCTTCCTCGCCGCCGACGAACCCGTGTCCATGCTGGACGTGTCGGTGCGGGCGGGGGTGCTGAACCTCATGAAGGCGATCGCCCGGGCGCGGCATCTCACCACGATGTACATCTCGCACGACCTGTCGCTGGTCCGCTACGTCTGCGAGACCACGATGATCATGTACCTCGGCACGGTCGCGGAGCTCGGCCCCACGGAGGCGGTGCTGGCCTCTCCCAAGCACCCGTACACGCAGCTCTTGCTGGCCGCGGCGCCCGTCCCGGACCCCGGCCGCCCCCTGCCCGAGATCACCGCGCCCGAGCAGGTCCCGACGCCCATCGGGCCGGGGATCGGGTGCCCGTTCCAGGACCGGTGCCCGCAGGTGATGCCGGTGTGCCGGACCGTTCCGCCGCCGCTCGTCTTTGTCGGACCGAAGCACGAGGCCGCCTGCCATCTCTACGGGCCGCACTGACGGCCAAGAAGAAGGAGGACACAGATGCGGGTTGACGCGGTGTCAGATCACGAGATCGAGCAGCAGGTGCTGCAGTCGCTCTCCCTGGATGATGCGCGGGCGCTCCTCGATCGGTTCAACACCCTCGTCCGGGAATCGGGCAGCCGCGACGAATGGACCGCCGCGCGGTGGATCGCCGCCCGCCTGAAATCCTGGGGCGTGCCGCACACCCTGCACGACCCCGAATTGTTCCTGAGCGTCCCGAAGGCGGCGTCGCTCGAGATCCGCGCCCCGGCCCCGCGCACCATCCGCGCCAAGACGCCCGCCTTCTCGGCCTCGACCGGCCGGGGATCGGTCCGGGGCCGGGTCGTCTATGTCTCGACCGGGTACGCCGAAGGCGTGGAGTCGCTGTTCGATTCGCCCATCGCCGCGGGAGGGAACGGAGGGGCGGGCCGGAAGGAGATCCAGGGCAAGATCGTCCTCACCGAAGGGCTGGCGACGCCGAAGAAGGTGGCCGATCTCGCGGCGCTGGGCGCGCGGGCGCTCATCTTCATGAACCCGGGGCAGGCGATCCACGAAGGCATCTGCACCACGATCTGGGGCGCGCCGGATCTCGACTCGATGGGCCGGAAACCGGCGATCCCGGTCGTCGCGATCAACCGCCCCGACGGGCAGGCGCTCAAGGCCCAGGTGGACGCGGGTCCGGTCGAGGTGGCGGTCAAGACCAAGCTGGACGAAGGGTGGAAGCGGTGCCCGGTGCTCGTGGCGGAGATCCCGGGCACGGAGGATCCCGAGCGGTTCGTGCTGGTGCACGGCCACATCGATTCGTGGCACCAGGGCATCGGGGACAACGCGACGGGCGACGCGAGCCTGATGGAGCTCGCGCGGGTCTTCTGGCAGCACCGCGGGCGGCTCAGGCGCACCGTGCGCATCGCCTGGTGGCCCGGCCACTCCACGGGCCGGTACGCGGGCTCGACCTGGTACGCCGACACGTTCGCGCAGGAGCTCGACGAGCGGTGCGTCGCGCAGGTCGACATCGACTCGCCGGGCTGCCGGTGGGCGACCGAGTACACCGGGATCTCGTGGATGAGCGAAGTGGACGCCTTCTGCAAGACCGCGATCCTCGACGCCACGGGAGCGGACGCATCGGGGGAACGGCCCCACCAGGCCGGCGACTACTCGTTCAACAACATCGGCATCACGAGCTTCTACATGCTGCTCTCAACGATGCCGGAGGCGCTCCGCAAGGACAAGGGCTACTACGCCGTCGGCGGCTGCGGCGCCAACATCCAGTGGCACACCGAGGATGACACGATGGAATTGGTGGATTACGATATCCTTATGAACGACCTCCGGGTCTACGTGGTCTCGCTCCTGCGGGTCCTCAACGCGCCGGTGCATCCATTCGACTTCCGGCTGGTCGCCCAGGAGTTCGGCCGCACCCTCGACGGCTATCAGCAGCAGGCCGGACCGGCGTTCGACTTCGGTCCGGCGCGCGCGGCGCTGGGCCGGCTGGAGAGCGACCTCGAGGCGTTCTACGGGCAGGTCCAGGAACTGACGCGGCGGCCCGTCCGCGACCCGGCCGTCCAGAGCGCCTGCGCGGCGATCCGCCGGCTGGCGCGCATCCTCGTGCCGCTGAACTTCACGCGGGAGGGCCGGTTCCGGCACGATCCGGCGGTGCCGATCCCGCCGCTCCCCGACCTCGCGCCGGCGGCGGGGCTGGCGCGGCTTCCGGCGGGCTCGCACGAGGCGCGGGTGGTCCAGACGTCCCTCTTGCGGGGCATGAACCGGGTGGTCGCCGCGCTGAACCACGCCCGGCGCGTGGTGGCGGGCGAAGGGAGGAACTAACCATGGAGCCCGGCGCGCACGGACGCGGCATCTCCGCGATCGCGACCCGGGAGCAGTGGCTCCAGATGTACGCGCAGATGGTCCGGATCCGGTTCTTCGAGGAACAGGTCAACGAATTGTACACCGGCGGCAAGATGCCGGGGCTCGCCCACCTCTACATCGGCGAGGAAGCGGTCGCCGTGGGGATCTGCTCGGCGCTGCGGCGCGACGACTACATCACGAGCACGCACCGCGGCCACGGGCACTGCCTGGCCAAGGGCGCGGCGGTCGACCGGATGTTTGCCGAACTGCTGGGCAAAGGCGCGGGCTACTGCCGGGGCAAGGGCGGCTCGATGCACATCGCCGACCCGGAGACCGGGAACCTCGGCGCGAACGCGATCGTGGGCGGTAGCACCGGCATCGCCGCGGGCGCCGCCCTCTCCGCCAGGATGCGGGGGACCGACCAGGTGGCGGTGTGCTTCCTCGGCGACGGCGCGCTGAACCAGGGCCTGCTCTACGAGGCCATGAACATGGCGTCCCTCTGGAAGCTCCCGGTGCTCTACGT
>VBAN01000433.1 GCA_005882445.1 Candidatus Segetimicrobium genomatis
GAGCCGGAGCTCCTGGGGGAGCGTCCCCAACGCGCGCTGGATCGCGACGTCCAGCTGCTCCCGGTCCAGGATGGCCTCGGGGCTCGACTCGAGATCGGCGATCTCTCTCGACACTTCCCCCCGCGCGGTCTCCACCGGAGCGTCGAGCGACTCGACCCGCGTTCGGGGCCGCTTCCGCAGCAGGTCGATATGGAGGTTGCTGACGATGCGGTACAGCCACCGCTCCAGCGGGGCGTCGGGCTCGACGCGCCGAAGCGCCCGATAGACACGGAGAAATGCTTCCTGGACGAGGTCGCGCGCGTCCGCTTCGTTGCCCGCCATCCGGTAGGCGATATTATAGACATGGCGGGCATACCGCTGGACGATCGCCTCATAGTGGGCGAGCTCTTCCCTGGTATACTGATCCGCGCGGACCGCGCTAGATCGCGCCATGGGGGCCATCACGGCCAGCCTGTCCATCCTCACTCCAGACGCAGCGGGCAGGCGAAAAGTTCCTTGGGTCTCCGCTACCGCACGACGACGTTGACGAGCTTCCCCCGGACGACGATCACGTCCTGGACCTGCATGCCGTCGATGAACTTCCGCACCTTCTCGCTGGCCAGCACCGTTTCCCGGAGGCCCGCCTCGTCGAGCCCCGCCGGGACCTGGACGCGGTCGCGCACGCGACCGTTGACCTGCAGCACGAGGGTGATCGTCTCTTCGTGGACCGCGTCGGGATCCCACGCGGGCCAGGCCTGCTGGTGCACGCTGTAGGAGCGGCCGAGCCTGGACCACAGCTCCTCGGCCTGGTGCGGCGCGAACGGCGCCAGCATCAGCACGAGGGTGGGCAGCGCCGCGGCCCATTCGGCCGTCCCCGCCGCACCGGCCTCGCGCGCCCGATAGAGCGCGTTCGTGCACTCCATCAGCGCCGCGAGCGCGGTGTTGAACCGGAACCCCTCGAGATCCTCGGTCACCCGCCTGAGGGTCTGGTGAATCGTCCGGCGCACCGCGGCCTCGCTCCCCGCGGGAGCGGGCGATCCCGACGGAGGCGCTGCGGAGGGCCGGTCGACGATGAGGTGCCAGACGCGCTGCAGGAACCGCTGGACGCCCTCGATCCCCTGCGGATTCCAGGGGCCGCCGGCATCCCACGGGCCGATGAACATCAGGTAGGCCCGGACGGTGTCGACGCCCATCGCCCCCACATAGTCGTCGGGGTTGACCACGTTGCCCCGCGACTTGCTCATCCGGTGGCCGTCGGGGCCCAGGATGATCCCCTGGTTGAAGAGGCGGAGCATCGGCTCATCGAAGGAGACCAACCCGAGGACTCGCATCGCCTTGGTGAAGAACCGGGTGTACAGCAGATGCAGCACCGCGTGCTCGATGCCGCCGGTGTACTGATCCACCGGAAGCCACTTCCGTCCCTGCTCCGGATCAAACGGTCGCTCCCGGTCGTGCGGGCTCAGGTAGCGGTACTGGTACCATGAGGAATCGACGAAGGTGTCCATCGTGTCCGTCTCGCGCCGCGCCGGTCCGCCGCACGTCGGACACGTCGTGTTCACCCAATCCGTGGCCTTCGCGAGCGTCGACATCGCGTCGTCGGTCAGGTGGTAGTCCGCGTCGAGCGGCAGCTCCAGCGGCAACTGATCGTCCGGCAGGCCGACGATCCCGTCGCGGTCGCAGTGGACGACCGGGATCGTGACCGCCGCCCGGCCCCGGCCGGCGCGTTCGAGCGCCTCGGTAACGGCCCTCCGTCCGGCCTGGCTCGGCGTCCCGTCGAAGGGCCCCGAGTTGACCATCACGCCTTCCCCGACGTACGCCTCGCGGAGGGGCTTGCCGTCCCAGTCGGGAGGCGCGATCACCACGGGAATGGGCAGGCCGTAGGCGCCGGCGAACACGAAGTCCCGGGGGTCGTGCGCCGGCACGGCGTGGATCGCGCCGGTGCCGTAGGTCAGGAGGACATAGTCCCCAATGTAGATGGGAATCCGGGCGTTCGTCAGCGGGTGGCGGGCGTAGGCGCCGATGAACACGCCCGTCTTCTCCCGGTCCTCGGCCAGCCGTTCGATCTCCGACTGCCGGCGCGTCCGGTGAACGTAGGACGCCACCTCGGCGCGGCGGTCCGGGGTCGTGAGCTTGTCCACCAGCGGGTGCTCCGGAGCCAGGACGAGAAACGTCGCGCCGAAGAGCGTGTCCGGCCGCGTGGTAAAGACGGTGATCGGATCGCCCTGCTCGCTCATGTAGACGATCTCCGCGCCCTCGCTGCGGCCGATCCAGTTGCGCTGGAGCGTCTGCACGCGTTCCGGCCACTCCATCTTGCTGAAGTCCAGCAGTTCCTCCGTGTACTTCGTGATGCGGAAGAACCACTGCTCCAGGTCCTTCTTGATCACCGGCGTGCCGCACCGCTCGCACACCCGGTCGGGCCCGATGACCTGCTCCCGGGCCAGGGTCGTGTTGTCGTGGGGACACCAGTCCACGGCGGCCTTCGCCCGGTAGGCCAGGCCGGCTTCGTGGAACTTCAGGAAAAACCACTGGTTCCACGCGTAGTACTCGGGGAGGCAGGTGACGACCTCCCGCGACCAATCGAACATCGCCCCCATCGAGCGCAGCTGCCCCCGCATGCGCTCGATGTTGGCCATCGTCCAGTTATATGGATGGGTCCCGTGCTGGATCGCGGCGTTCTCCGCGGGCAGCCCGAAGGCGTCGAACCCGATGGGGAAGAAGACGTTGAGTCCCCGCATCTTGAGGAACCGGGCCTTGGCGTCCGACGCCGTCATCGTGAACCAGTGCCCGATGTGCAGATCCCCGCTGGGATACGGGTACATCGTCAGGAAATAGAATTTGGGCCGGTCGGACCGGTCCCCGGTCCGGTACAGCCCGTCGGCCTCCCACCGGGCCTGCCACTTCGGCTCGATCTGCTTGGGGTCGTACGCCTCGCCCATACGGCTCCGTGATCGCGCACGACGGCCCGCGGGGCGTGGAGCCTCGCGGGCGCCCGGGCGCAGAAGATTATCCTCTACTGTACCGCGTCAGGCGGGCACGAGCAAGAGTTTCCCTGTCGTTCCCCGGCTGGCGAGGAGCCGCTGCGCCTCCGCCGCTTCCGCGAGACGGAAGGTCCGCTCGATGCGGAGCCGGAGCCGGCCGGCGGCGACCCATCCCAGGACGTCGCCGGCGCGCGCATTGAGCTCGTCGGGCGTCGCGGTGTAGTTGCCGAGCGTGGGGCGGGTGAGGAAGAGGTAGCCCCGGGGGGCGAGACAGTTCAGGCTCTTGTCGAAGGTCGTCTTGCCGACGGAATCGTAGACGACCTGGACCCCCCGCCCTCCCGTCAGCCGCTTGACCTCCGCCTCGAAGTCCGCCTGCGTGTAGTCGATGACCTCATCCGCGCCCGCGTCCCTGGCCAGCCGCGCCTTCGCCTCGGTGGAGACGGTGCCGATCACGCGGGCCCCCAGCATCTTCGCCATCTGCACCAGGAGCAGTCCCACCCCTCCGGCCGCGGCGTGCACCAGCGCCGTGTGCCCCGCCTTGAGCGGGTAGGTGCTGTGAGACAGGTAGTGCGCGGTCATGCCCTGCAGCATGGCCGCCGCGGCGGTGCGGGCGTCGATCCCCCGCGGCACGCGCACGAGCCGCCATGCCGGGACCACCGCCTGCTCGGCGTAGGCCCCCAGCGGTCCTGTATAGACGACGCGTTCGCCCGGTTCGAGCCCGGACACCTCCGGTCCAACGGTCGCCACCGTCCCGGCGGCCTCGACCCCGGCGGTGAACGGCAGCGCCGCCTTGGTCCAGCCGAGGCGATAGTAGATGTCGGTGAAATTTACCCCGGCCGCTTCGATCTTCACCAGCGCTTCCCCCCGCCCCGGCGTCGGAGTGGGGACCTCCTCGAAGCGCAGGACTTCAGGGCCGCCGGTCGCGTGCACACGGATCGCTTTCACGCCCGTTCCTCCTCATGAGAGTCGTGGATTCGGAAGGAGTGTTTGTGTTTTCTGTGACAGACCTATGATGGCATATGACCCGGCCTCGCCGTTGTCCTCCGTGCGGCCACCACGTATGGACATCGCGCCTGGGTTTCCGCGTTTCATTTCCGCTCCTCAATCGCCAGAACGCCAACGGCAGCGTGGGCAAAGGCCTTCGCCTCTTGCCGTTCCGGCCGCTTCCGGTAGCCCTGCTCGTAGCGTCGCGCGTCATCCAGATACCCCTCCTCGGCAAGATAGCGGGCAATGGCGTTCTGGATCACGCGGCTCCGAGGGATGCGTTGTTGGCGGCGCATCCGCTCGATCGCATTGGCCTGTCGGTCGGGGAGGCTGATCGCGATTTTTTTCATACAGGATCGGCTCAAAGTTTCTCCCAGCCAAACTTCTCCAGGTCGATCCGACCGCGGGCGAATCGTACGCCCTCGTGCCGCAGGAGATCGCGTTGCAGCTGATACCCTCCGGTCGGGCGCCAACTGATGTTCCCTTGCGCGTTCACCACCCGGTGCCAGGGCACGTCGTCGCCGCACGCCGCGAGCGCCCATCCGACGGTGCGCGCGCCGCGGGGCATCCCGAGGGCGCGGGCGATCGAGCCGTAACTGGCGACGCGCCCGCGCGGAATCCGCCGGACCAGCGCATACACGCGTGCAAAGACCGGAGACGGCGATGCGCCGCGCCGGCCTTGGGGGTCCTGGCTCACGCCGCGGGCCCCGGCGATCGGAACGCGAGTCACGCCACAGCCATACGATGCGGATTCCGGTTGTCCTCCCCCGGCCGCAAACGGGGCATGTTTCAAGCGCGGCGGCGCACCGACCCGGAAGGCGCGGACTCCGCGCCGGCAGCCGCGAGGAGGGTGAGGCGATGGCAGCCGTTGATGTCCGCTTCGATGAACCCGAGATCCGCGTCGCCCCTCCGGGGCCGCTGGCCCGGGCGGTGATCGCCAAGGACGCGGCGGTGATGTCACCGTCATGCCACCGGGAGTTTCCCCTGGTGATGGAACGGGGGGAGGGCGTCTGGGTCTGGGACGTCGACGGGAACCGGTTCCTGGACGTGTTCGCCGGCATCGCGGTCTCGGCGGCCGGACACAACCATCCCGCCGTGGTGGCGGCCGTGCAGGCACAGGTGGAGAAATTCCTGCACGCGGGCGGCGCCGACGTCTACTACCCGGTGCTGGCCGATCTGGCTGAGGCCCTCGCGCGGCTCGGGCCGGGGAAGGGCCCGCACCGGGTCCTGTTCACGAACTCGGGCACCGAGTCGATCGAGGCCGCCGTCAAACTGGCCCGCTACCACACGGCCCGGCCCGCCGTCATCGCGTTCTATGGGGCATTCCACGGACGCACCATGGGATCGCTATCGCTCACGGCCAGCCGGAGCCGGTATCGACGCCACATGGGGCCGCTCATGGCGGACGTCTACCACGCGCCCTTCGGCGATCTGGACGGAGTGCAGCAGCTGCTCGACCACGTGGTCCATCCGGACGATGTCGCAGCGATCATCGTGGAGCCGATCCAGGGGGAGGGCGGATACCGGTTCTCGCCCAATGGATTCCTGCCAGGCCTGCGGAGCATCGCCGATCACCACGGGATCCTGCTGATCGCCGATGAGGTACAGTCCGGACTCGGCCGCACGGGACGGATGTGGGCGGTCGAGCACTGGGGGGTCACCCCGGACATCCTGGTGACGTCCAAGGGCCTCGCGGCCGGCATCCCGCTTGGGGCCGTGATCGCGCGGGAGGAGATCATGACGTGGCCGCCCGGGTCGCACGGGAGCACGTCGGCGGGGAACCCTGTCGCGTGCGCGGCGGCGCTTGCGATCTTGGAGCTGGTCGAAGGTGGG
>VBAN01000436.1 GCA_005882445.1 Candidatus Segetimicrobium genomatis
TCCTAAGAGGGGCACGAGGGGCTCGAGCGCCGCGGCGGTGTGCATGGCCTTGACCGCCAGCAAGACCGCGTCCAGCCGCCGCCCGCCCACCGCCCCGGCGAGCCCGGCGGCCGTCACCGCCCGCGCCCGCACGGTGAAGGGGGCGCGCCCCTCGATCGTCAGGCCGTCCCGCCGGATCGCCTCTACGTGCTCGGCGACCGTGTCGACGAAGAGCACATCGTGGCCCGCACGGACGAGGTGCGCGCCGACCGTCCCGCCGATCGCCCCGGCGCCGACCACCGTGAAGTTCATCTGAGTCCCCTCCTCCCCGCGGGCCGCCCGCCTTCCCCGCATTATAGCGTGCCGAGGATCGTCAGGCCGTACGGATCGTTGCCGACCCCCGTCACGGTCGCGACCACGGCGCGCTTCGATAGATCGATCACCGCCCCAAAATGGCCGCTGTCGTAGTTGCGCTCGAGGGCGCGGTCGGTGTTGTCGCCGCAGCGAACGACAAAAGCAGGACGCTGATCAAAGACGCGAAGAGGATTTTCTTCATCGCCTACCCCCTTCTCAGTCGGTGGTCCGCCCTTCCTGGCGCATCCGCCGAAGTCCTGCCCGCGACGCGCAGGCCCGGCTCCTCGCCTTGATCTGACCGCGCCCGGGGATCACCCGATGGGGCCGAGAAACAGCCGGTCGGGATCGAGTTGCCGGAGAATCTGCAGTTCGGTCTCGGCCGGAGGTGAGAGCCGGGCGGGGTTCGGGGGAACCTCGAGGTCGAACCCCGTGTTGTCCCGAACCTGCTGCACCTCCACCCCGGCCTGAAGCGCATCGACCTGCATGCGCCTGGTCTCGGGGTGGAAGCTCATCAGGGCAAGATCGGTCACGACCCACGTGATCGCGCCAAAGATCAGCCCGGCCTGCGCGCGCGCCTCCCCGCCGGTGAGGTACCCCGGGCTCGTCACGAAGTCCACGCGCTCCACGAACCGGCGCCGCTCGTGCGTCGTGACGATGAGGATTTCCCGGCAGTGGGAGATGATGTCGCAGGCGCCTCCGCTCCCCGGCAGGCGCACCCGCGGCCGCTCCGCCGGGCCGATCACGGAGGTGTTGATGTTGCCGTAGGGATCGATCTGCGCGCCGCCGAGGAACCCGTAGTCGAAGAACCCCCGCTGCGCGTAGAGGAAGATCTCCGTGATCGACGGGAGCATCACGGCGCGGCGGCCCGCGCGCATTTCGTTGGTCGAGATGGGGAGCCGCCCGGGCTGCGCCTCCAGGCCGATGACCCCGCCTTCCACGACGATCGTCAGGTGGGGCGCATGCGTGGCGCGCGCCAGCGCGGAGGCCAGCAGCGGCGTCCCCACCCCGGCGAAGACGATCTTGTGGTCGGCGAGGAGGCGGCTCGAGGTCACCGCGAGGAGCTCGGAGGCCGTGTATTCCATGCTACCGGGTCAGCTCCCGCGCCGCCTGCCGCGCGCGGTCGAGCCGGGCCGGCCCGAACAGCGCCAGATACGCGTCGAACGTTTCCGGACCGTACACATAGTCTTGCAGGTAGCCGCGG
>VBAN01000434.1 GCA_005882445.1 Candidatus Segetimicrobium genomatis
AGCGGGAGTTCACGATCCGCTAGTCGAGGATGGCGCTGACGTCGCGCGTTCCTGCCGAACCGTTCCCGACGCCGCCCAGGGCGGCGTTGGAGGCCATCGAGGCCCGCCTCGCGGCTCAGGGCCAGCTCGTCGAAGCGGCCCTCGACAGGTTTCTCGTGTCCGGCGAGACGTCGCCCCAGGTCGTGCACCGGGCGATGCGTCACAGCGTGTTCGCCGGGGGGAAGCGGCTCCGCCCCGTCCTCGTGCTCGCGGGGGCCGACGTCGCCGGCATGGGGCCGGCCGGAGTGATGCCGGCGGCCTGCGCGGTCGAGTTGATTCATACCTACTCGCTCATCCACGATGATCTCCCGGCAATGGACAATAGTCCCACCCGCCGGGGCCGTCCCACCTGCCACGTCGTGTTCGGCGACGCGATCGCGGTGCTCGCCGGGGACGCGCTGCATGCGCTTGCCTTTGCGCTGCTGGCGCAAACCGCGGATGGCTCCGGGATCCCGCCGGCGCGCGCGGTCGGAGCCATCGCCGAGATCACGCACGGGATCGGGACCCAGGGCATGGTCGGCGGCCAGGTGCTCGACCTTCTGGCGTCGCGCGGCCCCGTCGCGGCGGCGGACGTCCGGCGCATCCATCAACTGAAGACCGGATCATTGATCCGCGCCTGCGTCCGGGTGGGCGGCATGCTCGGGGGCGCGACCCAGGACGATCTGGAGTCGCTGAGCCGGTACGGGGAGCACATCGGGCTGGCGTTTCAAATCATCGATGACATCCTCGACGTGGTCGGCGAGGAGGCCAAGCTGGGCAAGGGGACCGGGAGCGACGCCGCCCAGGCGAAGGTGACCTTTCCCGCCGTCTTCGGCCTGGATGCCTCCCGGAGCCTGGCGGAGGACGCAACGGCGCAGGCGATCCGGGCGCTCGAGCCGCTTGGTGCGCGGGGGACGTGGCTGCGGGATCTCGCCGTCTTCCTCCTCAGCCGCGAACGATGAGGCCGGCGGAGCGGTCGTCGAGGGCGCCGCGGCTGGATCAATGGCTGGTCGACCAGGGCCGCGCCGCGACACGAAGCGCGGCGCAGGCGGCGATCATGGCGGGCCTGGTGACGGTGGACGGGCAACCGGCGGACAAGGCGGGCCGCCGCATCGCGACCGGGGCGGTCGTGGAGGTCCGCAGCCCGCACGACCCGTACGCCAGCCGCGGGGGGGTCAAGCTCGCCCACGCGCTGGCGGTGTTCGGGGTCGACGTGCGGGGCAACGTGGCGGTGGATCTGGGGGCGAGCACCGGGGGCTTCACCGACTGTCTCCTCCGCGCCGGCGCAGCGCGCGTGTACGCCGTGGATGTCGGACGAGGCCAGTTGGCGGAGCGGCTGCGGAACGATCCCCGGGTGGTCTGCCTGGAAGGGGTCAACGCGCGCTACCTGACCGCGGACCGCGTGGGGTCTCCCTGCGACCTGGTCACCATCGATCTGGCGTTCATCAGCCTCAGGCTGGTCTGGCGGCCGGTGGCGGGGTTGGTGTCGGAGCGCGGGCAGGTGATCGCGCTCGTGAAACCGCAGTTCGAAGCCGGCCGCGCCCAGGTCAGGCGGGGCGGCGTTGTGCGGGATCCGAACGTCCACCGCGCCGTGCTCGGCGCGGTCGTGGAGACGGCCCGCGCGGCCGGGCTGGCGGCGATCGGCGTGACCCCATCGCCGATCACCGGCCCCGCGGGGAACATCGAATTCTTCGTGCACCTGAGCCCCGGCGCGCGTGACGAACTGTCCGGCTCCGCGATCGAGGCCGCCGTCGCCGAGGCCCACGACCGATCCGCCCGCGGGCCGGAGGAGGCGCGGGTCTCCGCGCCCGCCGGCGCGCCGGCGCGTCCGAGGCGACCATGACGGCCGTGACCGTGGTCGGCCTGAACGTCAACGTGGAGAAGCTGCATGCCACTCCCGAGGTCGCCCGGCTGGCGCGGGAGGCCGTGAGCCTGCTTGAGGAGCGCGGGGTGGCGGTCTGGATCAACCGGGAGAGCGCCGACGCCCTTGGGCATGCCGCGCGCGGGATCGGGGAGGGCGAGCTCGCCCGCCGGGCCGGCGTGATCGTGGTCTTCGGGGGCGACGGCACGATCCTGCGCACGGCGCGCGCGGCGGCGCCCCAGGGCATTCCGATCCTGGGGGTCAATCTCGGAGCGTTCGGGTTTCTGGCGGAGGTGACCGGCGCGGACCTGGAGCGCGCGCTGCACCGCCTGCTCGGGGGCGATTACCAGTTGGACGAGCGCATGATGCTCCGAGCGCGGGTGGAGCAGGCTGGGCGGACGGCCCAGGAGTTCCTGGCGCTCAACGACATCGTGGTGACCAAGAGCGGCTACGCGCGGATCCTCAAAGTGCGCACCGCCGTCAACGGCGAGCACCTGGCCACGCACCTCGCGGATGGGATGATCGTCGCGACGCCCACCGGGTCGACCGCCTACTCGCTGTCCGCGGGCGGACCGATCGTCCACCCGGCGGTCGACGTGATCGTGCTGACTCCCATCTGCGCGCACACGCTCAATGCCCGGGCCGTGGTGGTCTCCGGCGC
>VBAN01000093.1 GCA_005882445.1 Candidatus Segetimicrobium genomatis
TCCGGAGGACGTCGCCAACGCGATGACCGGGGCGGACGCCGTGCTGAATTTTGCGGCGGAGACCCACGTTGACCGCAGCTTACTCGCCCCGCACGCCTTTGTCAGGACGAACGTGGAAGGGACGCTCGTGCTGCTCGAGCACGCGCGTCGCGCGGGCGTCAGACGCTTTTTACACGTGTCCACCGACGAGGTCTACGGCGATCTTTCGGGAACCGATCAACACTCCATGGAAACCGATACGCTGGAACCGAGGAGCCCCTACGCTGCGACCAAAGCCGCCGCCGAACATCTCGTATTCAGCTACGGGAGCTCGTACGGCCTGGACGTTGTCGTGACCAGGGGATCCAACACCTACGGCCCCTACCAATACCCGGAAAAGATCATCCCTCTCTTTATTACCAATGCGCTGGACGATCGCCGGCTGCCTGTGTATGGCGACGGGAGCGCGGTCCGAGACTACCTCCACGTTGAGGACCACTGCCGTGGGATTGATCTGGCGCTCCATCACGGGAGGAGCGGTGAGGCCTACAACCTGGGCGCCCGGCTCGAGATCTCGGGTCTGCAGGTGGCAAGGCAGGTGTTGGCGTTATTGGCCAAGCCCGCGGATCTGATCGAGTACGTGGCCGACCGGCCGGGGCATGATTATCGCTATAGTGTGGACCCGACCAAGGCCGAATCTCTGGGGTGGGTGAGAGCGTGGGCCTTCCCTGAGGGGCTCGCTCAAACGGTGGAATGGTACGTCCGGTCCCCTGGATGGTGGAAACCGATCAAGCAAAGTCTCGATTTTCAGCAGCACGAGAGGAAAGGCTCACGGAACCTGACCGCGTGATCCTCGGCTGCCCGGCGCTGCGGCGCAGGGCCTCGATCTTCCGGTCCCGGAACCGGGGGATCGGGCGGGGGAACTCCCCCGCGCGGCGGTGCGCGAGGTTACGGCGCGCCGAGCTGGTGCGACGACGGGGTGGCTTCGGCGAGAATATAGTACAGTTTGAACTCACCCGCCGCGGTGGGGCCGAGGTAGAATCCCTTCACCATCCAGATCCCCGATCGATAAGTGATCAGGTCGCCAACACGGTGCAGGCGCGATCCATTGCACAGCCGCGCCGGGACGCTGATCTCCACGGGTGCGTAGAGCGGTTTGTCTATCTGGGGTAGAAGAACCTGCGACTCGAGCATGCGCCCCTCCATGACTATCGCATGATGCCTTTGCGCAAGAAATAGGCGACCGCGTGCGTGCGGTTGCGGGCGCCGAACTTCCGGAGAATCGCACGGATGTGGCTCTTGACCGTGGACTCGCCAAGGCACACCTTCTTGGCAATCTCGCGGTCCGTGGCCCCCTTCGCCATCTCCACGACGATTTCCAACTCGCGGGCCGAAAGGCCGGCGGGGTGGCCTCCTTGGGCACTCCCCCGTTCGCGCATCAGCACCCGAAACCGCTCGATCAGTTGGCGCGTAATGTATGGATTGGTCATCGTCCGGCCATCGCGGACCCCATGGATCGCTCGGACGAGATTCTCCGGGCTGATGTCCTTGAGGACGTATCCGCTCGCCCCGGCTTCGAGCGCCCGGAGCGCCCGCTCTTCGTCCGGAGTCTCCGAGAGCACGATGACTTCTACCTGAGGACGCTGCTGCTTGAGGAGAAAGATCGCCTCCGAGGTGTCCAGTCCGGGCAGGTCTTGATCGAGGAGGACGACATCAGGATCGGTCTTGGCCATGAGCCCAGTCGCCTCCTGGACATCCGAGGCTTTGCCGATGATCTCAACGGACTCCCGCCCGGTCATCAAGCTGTGGATGCCTTCACGTACGAGGGTCATGTCATCGACGACCATGACTCGGACCGAGGTCACTGTTGGCACCATTTCTGTCGTAAACATATCAGGTTGTTTCCCGGAGGGGAAGTCCGGTCCCTTGATCTCTTCCGATGGAATTTGATCCTTCGTTCGGATGATAGGACCCCATTCGAACGTGTGATCCC
>VBAN01000435.1:0-4442 GCA_005882445.1 Candidatus Segetimicrobium genomatis
GGTTGGAGGTGCGGCGCCACCCGGCGCGCCATCGGGACCACCTGGTCGGGAGGCACGGCCAGGACGACCAAGCCGGCGCCCGCGACCCCCGCGGCCGGATCGACAGTCCCACGATCGATCGCGCGCGCCGCCCTCGCGGAGACGATCGATGCCTCCACGCGCGTCACCCCCACGACCTCCCGGGCCAGCCCGCGCGCGCGGAGCGCCATCCCGAGGGAGCCGCCGATCAGGCCCACCCCGACGATCGTCACCCGGTCAAACATCTGTATCGGCACGAGCGCTCGTTCCTCAGGCGCGGCGGCCAACGGCGAGGGCGACCGCGTCGAGCTCCTGCATCATTACCGCGAAGTTCTCCGGGGTCAGCTGTTGCGGCCCGTCGCTCAGCGCCCGGTCGGGCTCAGGGTGGACCTCCACCAGCAGCCCATCGGCGCCCGCGGCCACCGCGGCCCGGGCCATCGGGGTCACGAGTTCCCACTTCCCCGTCCCATGGCAGGGATCGACGAGGACCGGCAGGTGCGTGAGCCGCTTGAGGACCGGCACCGCGTTGAGGTCCAGCGTGAAGCGCGTGTAGGTCTCGAACGTCCGGATGCCGCGCTCGCACAGCACAATGTGGGGGTTGCCTTCGGCCATGATGTACTCGGCCGCAAGCAGCCACTCTTCGATGGTCGCGCTCGGCCCGCGCTTGAGCATCACCGGGTGCCCCGCCCGGCCCGCGTCCCTGAGCAGGGTGTAGTTCTGCATGTTCCGCGCGCCGATCTGCACCATGTCCGCGTACTTGACCACCATCTCGAGCTGCCGGGCGTCCATCGCTTCGGTGACGATCGGGAGTCCGGTGGCCTCACGCGCCTCCACGAGAATCCGCAGGGCCTCCTCCTCGAGCCCCTGGAACGAGTAGGGCGAGGTCCGTGGCTTGAAGGCGCCGCCGCGGAGCAGCTGCGCCCCGGCCGACTTCACCGCGTGCGCGGTCCGGAGGACCTGCTCGCGGCTCTCCACGGAGCAGGGGCCGGCGATCACGACCACCCGGCCTCCACCGATCGCCACGTCCCGCACCCACACGGTCGAATCGCCGCCCCCGTGAAACTCGCGGCTGACGAGCTTGTACGGCTGCAAGATGCGGACGACGTTCTCCACCCCGGGCATCGCCTCGATGCGCTCGCGCAGGAGTTCCTTCGAATGGCTGTCGCCGACGACGCCGACCACGATGCGCTCCACCCCCTCGCTGATCTGCCCGTGGAGGCCCGCCTCTTCGATCTTGGCGATGACCGCATCCAGCTGCGGCCGGGTATGTCCGGGCCCCATGACGACAATCATGCTCCTGCCTCCTCGGTCCCTAAAAACATAAAACCTCCCGTCCTCTCGGGACGGGAGGCCTGAGACACCACCCGCGGTACCACCCCAATTTCCCGGCGGACGATGCTGAGATGCACGCCCTACGATGCTATCGCATGAGCGCCTTGCGCTGCCGGGACACTTGGCCGGGACAGAGCAATCACGCGGCTCCGTCCCGCCTCCGGTTACGGTGGAGGTAGCCGGCGGCGACTACTCAGCAATGTTCCGCCGTTCGTGCCGCCCCTTCGGGGTCCATTCCTCTCCGGCGTCCTCCCGCGCTCGCACCGTGCACGCGGGTCTCTCATCAGGACCGGCCGGGAGTACTCGCCCCCGTCATCGGGTTTTGGTACCCTACACTATAACACATGGAGTCAAGGGATTGGGCGGAGGAGAGCCGCGACAGGGGCGAAGACCGGGGGGAAGGCGGATCACCGCCCTGAGTCGGTGCCCGTGCGGCTAAAGGATGTGGACGTGCAAATGAGCCATGAAGGCGACTCGCCGGATAAGAAGATTGACGCGATCAGGAAATCCCTCATGGAGATATTTCCGGAACGCTTCGCGAAGTCTGCCACCGAAGAAGCCCGCTCTTTTCTCGAGGCAATCAAAACTGGGGATCTGGAGACCGTGCGGCGGATGATTCAGAGCAATGGGGACCTCCTTTTCATTATGGACGATTACTACGGAAGTCCGGTCAGGGCGGCGACTGACAAAAACGCAGAGATCGCCGACTTCCTAGCGCGCATTGGGTTGCAGCGGCTCAGGGAAGGTAGCGTCCCAAAGGAGGAACGGGTCGACGCCCCTCATGCCTTGTTCCTTCGGAGGCAGAAAGATTTGCGGCGCGCCGAAGCTGAGCGGGCAGGCGAGGGATTTGAAGCAGCCCAAAATGCGTGGAAGGAGTTCGTAGACGCTACGTCTTTCCTGGCCTCGCCAAACGCTGACGCCCGGCCGACCGCCGACGCCCCTTAAGGTGCTGCAAGGTGGACTCTTCTATGCTCTCCGTGGTCTGAACTGGTGCGGTTGAGGCTCGTTCTTTTTGTTCTTCGAATAGCGTCAAATACGGTTCGTAGCGATATCTCCGATTGCGCTTCTGCCCAGTGGTCTCTTTCAAGAGATGCATTGTCCGAAATCGATCCACAAGGCGGCCCGCGGTTACAAAACTTATCCCAAGATCTCTCTTCACCAGGTTGACGTTTGCTATTGGCCTTTGGAAGAGCAGATCCAGCAAGCGCAAACCGAGTGTACTTAGCCCTCCTTCTTGAATCATGCTCCTGTGCTTCTCCCGCAAATTGACGATTGCTATAGCTGCTTTAGTCGCTTCCTCGGCAGTTTCAGCTGTGCCACGAAGGAAGAATCGCAACCAACCTTCCCAGTCACCAGCTTCCCGGACGGCCATCAGGCGGTCATAATACTCGGCCCGGTGGCGCTTGAGGAAAAGGCTGAGGTACAGCAAGGGCCGATGAAGCACATTGCGCTGTACTAATAGAAAGGTAACGAGCAGGCGGCCAATCCGGCCGTTCCCATCATTGAACGGGTGTATGGTTTCAAACTGAGCGTGGACCAGCCCCGCGTGTATCAGGGGCGGGAGGGTCTCATCGTGCAGGAATTTCTCCAAGTCGGCCAACGCCTTATGCATTTCATCGACGGGCGGCGGGACAAACGTCGCCTTCGACAGCGGGGCATTGGCTGGTCCAATCCAATTCTGAGATCGACGAAACTCGCCGGGAAGCCTATGCCCCCCACGCACGCCCTCCAGAAGCTTCCCATGGATCTCCCGAAGGAGACGGAGGGATAAGGGCAAGCCCTTTAGTCGCTCCAAACCGTAATTCATTGCCTTCACGTAGTTAACTACCTCAATGACATCGGGCGGTTCTCGATGCCGCTTTCCCAGTTCAAATTCCAAAAGGTCTTCCAGAGTGCTTTCGGTTCCTTCTATTTGCGAGCTCAGCACCGCTTCGCGGCGGACATACATCGCCACAAATAATTCGGGATCAGGTAATGTCTGGCTGACCCCATCCAGGCGCCCTAGCGCGCGGTCGGCCCTTGAAAGCAAGGCCACAAACTCAGGCGTCATCTGGATGGAGGGATCGGGCGGCAAGGGAACCGGAACGAAGGCTCGATACCCTGCCGGTTGTCTTATAAAACGCCCCGCACGTGTAATAGTCGAGGCCATTGGCCCCCCTTAGTTACAACAGCTTCAACAGTGGGATAGCGTTGCCGATGCTATTATACCATATAGGGGATAAGTAAAATACACACTATTTCACAAAGCGAGCATAGAATGAAATAATATTACCGATCGAGCCGCGGTATTAACAGTTTGCTAAACATGCCTCCCCAAGGCGGCCCGCGCGGCTTTCCCAGCTACGAGAACAGGCTTCCGGCCAGCAAATTGAGCGCGGCGAGGAAGACCACCGTCAACACGATCCGCTCGAACAGCCTGGCCGGCAGCCGGTCCTGCAGCGCCAGGCCGGCGAGCGTGCCGGCCGCCATCGGCAGGCAGGCGGCGAGCGCGCCGGTCAGGACGGGGCTTGGATAGAGGCCCAGCTTGAAGTAACTGGCGACCTGCACGATGTTCACTACGAAGAACATCATGGTGATCCAGAAGACGAATTCGCGCTTGGCGAGACGGCGGAAGTGAAGGTAACTGGCGAGGAGCGGCGATGAAATCCCCGTCGACCCCCCCATCAAGCCCGCGAGCACGCCGATGATGTGCCCCGCCCGATTGCCTGCGGCGGCGGGAACCTTAAGCGTCAACCGGCCCGCGGTGACGAGCACGTAGAGCAGCGCCACCGCGCCGACCAGACCCGACAGCAATCGGTGGCTCAGCGACCCGAACAACACCGCGCCTCCCACCGTGCCCGCGGCAAGGCAGCCGAGCAGCGCCACCATGCCGGCGCCCTCCCCGCCGGCGCCCCCCCGGCGGACGACGAGGAAGTTGCTGAGGAGCGTGGGGATGGCCACGACCGGGATGGCCGTCCGCGGCCCGATGATGGTCGACAGCAGCGGGACCGCGACGAGCGGAAACCCAAACCCGATGGCGCCCTTGAGCATCGAGGCGCCGCACACCACCAGCGCCCCGGCGATCATCTGCCAGGGATCGTATGTCATCCGCC
>VBAN01000435.1:4485-5333 GCA_005882445.1 Candidatus Segetimicrobium genomatis
GACGTCTCGATGTTGTCAGGGTCCTCGACGGTGTCAGACCCCGCGGCGCACAGCCCGGCCACGGCCAGGCTCATGGCGATCCGGTGGTCTCCGCCGCTGGTGACGCGGCCGCCCTGCACCGGCCGGCCCCCGGCAATCACCATGCCATCCGGCCGCGGCTCGATCCGGGCGCCGAGGCGCCCCAGTTCCCTCGCCAGCGCCTCGACGCGATCCGACTCCTTCACCCGCAGTTCGGCGGCATCCCGGATCACGGTCTCGCCCTCAGCGAAACACGCCGCGACCGCCAGCACCGGCAGCTCGTCGATCGCGCGCGGCACCAGGTCCCCGCCGATCACCGTGCCGTGCAGCCGGCTCGCCCGAACGGCCACGGTCCCCACGGGCTCACCGCTCTCCTCGCGGAGATCCCCCACCTCCACGCGCGCGCCCATCATCTTCAAAATGTCCAGCAGCCCTGTGCGCGTGGAATTCAATCCGACATCGCGGATTTCGACCTCGGAGCCGGGCACGAGGGACGCGGCGACGATAAAGTAAGCCGCCGAGGAAAAGTCGTCCGGCACCCGCACCCTCGCGGCCCTGAGGGTCGCCGGCCCGCGCAGTCGGGTGGTCAGCCCGTCCCGCTCCACCGCCGCGCCGAACGCTCCCAGCATGCGCTCGGTGTGATCGCGGCTCTGGGCCGGCTCACGCACCGATGTCGCCCCCTCGGCGAAGAGGCCTGCCAGGAGCACCGCCGACTTCACCTGCGCGCTCGCGACCGGGGTGGCGTAGTCGATGCCGCCCAGCCGGCCGCCGTCGATGGCGAGCGGGGCGAGGCGGCCTCCTTGACGCCCGGAGACCCGCGCGCCCATCCG
>VBAN01000437.1:0-1107 GCA_005882445.1 Candidatus Segetimicrobium genomatis
CTCGCCGATCACCCGGGGGGCGGGATCGGTGATGTCGATGATCACGACGTTCTCGGTGCTGGCGCTGCGCAGGCTGATCTCTTCCGCCGGGTAGGCCTCGGCGATGTAGTGCCAGGCGTCGCCGTCGTGGTGCAGCACGCGTTCCTCTTGGAGGTACGCGAGGATCTCGGGCAGCGTGCTCGGGCCGAACGCTTCCCCGTCCCGCATCGGCAGCTCGAACGCGGCGCACTTGAGATGGCTGGTGAGGATCAACAGGTTGTCCGGGTTCGTTCGGGCCTCTTCCACCGGGTGCCCGAACAGATAACTCGGATGCGTCACGATGAATTGATCCAGCGCGGCGCTGGTCCCGACGAGGACGGCCAGCGACAGGTCGCCCCGCCGTCCCGCCCGTCCCATCTGCTGCCAGGTGCTGGCGATCGTGCCGGGGTAGCCCACCAGGATCGACGCCGCGAGCTGGCCGATGTCGATGCCGAGCTCGAGGGCGTTCGTCGCCGCGACGGCGCGCACCGCGCCGCTCCGCAGCTCCGCCTCGATCCGCCGCCGCTCGCTCGGGAGATACCCCGCCCGGTACCCGGTGATCGCCCCGGGATCCCCCCCGCGCCGGCGGGCGTCCTCTTGCAAATACGTGGTCAGCAATTCCGCGCTGAGGCGCGTGCGCGCAAAGAAGATCGTCTGCACGCGACCGGCGAGCAGTTCGCCCGCGAGGGCCACCGCTTCCCGCACGGCGTCGCGCCGGATGCCGAGGGCCTGGTTCACCACCGGGGGGTTATAGAGACCGATGACCCGCGGACCCGACGGCGCTCCGCTCCGGTCGATCACGGTGACCGGCCGTCCGATCAGCCGCTCGGCGTGCTCCCGCGGGTTCCCGATCGTCGCGGAGCAGCAGATGAACTGCGGCGCGCTCCCGTAGAATTGGCAGATCCGCAGCAGCCGGCGGATCACGTTGGCGAGGTGCGAGCCGAACACGCCCCGGTAGTGATGGAGTTCGTCGAGGACGATGTACCGGAGGTGCTCGAAGAGGCGGAGCCACTTCGTGTGGTGCGGAAGGATCGCCGTGTGCAGCATGTCCGGATTCGTGACCACGATGTGGCCGGCCGCGCGAATCGT
>VBAN01000437.1:1154-6636 GCA_005882445.1 Candidatus Segetimicrobium genomatis
ACCTGATCGCTCGACAGCGCCTTGGTCGGGAACAGGTACAGCGCCCGCGTGCCGTCCTGTTTGAGGATGGCGTCCAGGATGGGCAGGTTATAGCAGAGGGTTCTCCCCGAGGCCGTCGGAGTCACCACGACGACATCCCCGCCCCGGATCACCTCATGGTAGGCCTGGGCCTGGTGCGAATAGAGCCGGCTGATCCCCCGCCCCATCAGGGCGGCCTCCAGTCGGGGATGGAGCCCGGGAGGAAGCTCCGCAAAGGTGGCCGGGACCGCCGGGAAGGCCCGCCACGCCGTGAACTGCGGCGCGAACCGAGGGCGGGTCTGCAGCGCCTCCAGGATCTGCTCGAGGGTCATACGCCTCCAGGGGTGTGTTCAGGCCTGCAAACGTATGTTCGATGTCAGGGGACGGCATTCCTGCCCTGTGATGACTGGGTGGGCATCAGGGATCTGGGGTCAGGGACGAGAGTTCAGAGCCGGAAGCAGGATCCTGGGACGGCCGGCTTTCCGTTACGCGCTGTCCTCACGCATTAGTTCTTCTTGACCACCGCGGGCTCAACCACGGTGCCATCCAGCAGCACTCTCGTTGCCAGACTCAAGTCCATCGTGGGTGCTCCGTCTTTCACGTTGAGGAAGGCGAGGGCAAAATACCACTTGTCCGCCAGATCTCTTAAGACAACTTTTATCAAGCTGATGTTCCAGAGTGGGAGAGACTCTGCCCCGGGGCGCTGCGTTCGCAAGTAGGCGCGGGATAACTCGACGGCTCTGGTGAAGCTCAACGGAAGCCTGGCAAAATCGCCCTGCCACGAGGGCGTGGATTCCATCCGTTGGTACGGTACCACCCATTGAAAACTTATTCCGCTGCTGTTTGAATACGTGCCGAGCCAAATATCTTGGTGACCCGTCTGCACGAGAGAGAGACTTGTCGACAGGAGAAACGCGGCCGCCGTCAATCCGAGCATGGGCTTACTGCACCTGTGCGCGCGCGGCCACGGCCCAGGTATCCACCACCCGGCCCTGCCGTGTGCAGACGAGACGCTCGGCCAGGTTGACGGTCGGACAGACGTGGGCGGGGATCACCTCGACGAGGTCCCCCACCCGCAGGCGCCGCGCGTCGTCGGTGAGCTGGACCCGGCCGTGCTCCTCCCAGAGCCGGTCGATCTGGCAGTCGGGATAGTTGCGGATCACGCCGTGGCTGTCGCCGCGGCTGCTGTACGGTCCTCGCTCCGCCGTGAGCGCCTTGCTCCCGGCATCCAGCACCGCGACATCGCGGGACGGACGGCTGATCACCCGAGCGAGGACGGCCAGCGCGCACTCGTCAGGGGTGGCGGATCCCCAGCGGACCTGCATCGCGTCGTTGAAGACATAGGTGCCGGGGCGAATCTCCGTGACCCCCGAGACCCGCCCGGCGCTGCGTCCTGTTGGGGTCGAACCGACGCTGATCTCTTCGATCTCGATCCCCGCGCGCCGCAGCCGGTCCGCCTCCGTTACCATGACCTCGCCTTCCTCGCGACCGGCCGCCTCGAGATCCGGCCGGTAGCCTCGGTAGGTGAAGATGCCGGCGATCCGGAGCCCCTTCATCCGGGCCAGCGACTGGGCCAGCGCCGCCAGCTCCTGCCCGGGGCGGACCCCGCACCTCCCAAGCCCGCTGTCCACCTCGAGGAGGACATCCAGCGTCATCCCGGCGGCCTGCGCCGCGCGCGCCAGCGGTTCCGCCCCCTCGGCGGAGTCCACACCTACCCGAACGCGAACCTGTCTGGCCAGCGCGGTCAGCCGGGGGAGCTTGGGGCTGCCGATCACTTCGTAGGCGAGAAAGATATCGCCCACGCCCGCTTGGGCCATCACCTCCGCCTCGCCGATCTTGGCCAGCGTGAGGCCGACGGCACCCGCCTCGATCTGCCGCCGGGCGATCTCGACACACTTGTGCGTCTTCCCGTGGGGCCGGAGCTTGACCCCGGCTTCTCGCGCGAACGCCGCCCACCGGGCGATGTTGGCGTCCAGGCGGTCGAGGTCCACGATCAGGACCGGGGTATCGAGCGCGTCGATCGCCTGCGGGGTCACCGCCCGCTGCTGAGGTTCGAGCATCCGAGACATCAGCGTCCTCCCCGGACGGCCGTGATGGAATCCTTGCGGAGCACCGACGCGATCCGCTCGGGCCGGAGCGGCATGTCCAGGTGGCGCACCCCGAGGTGGCTCAGGGCGTCCACGACCGCGTTGACCACCGCGGGTGTCGAGCCGATCGTGGCGGCCTCCCCGATCCCCTTGGCCCCGAGCGGGTTACGGGGCGTGGGGGTCACCGAGGTCCCACGCTCCATCCGCGGGAGGAAATGGGCGGAGGGGATGCCGTACTCTGCGAGCGTCCCCGTGATGAGCTGCCCCTGATCATCGTACTTGACCGCCTCCAGCAGGGCCTGGCTCGCGCCCTGGGCGATGCCCCCGTGGACCTGGCCGTCCACGAGCAGCGGGTTGATCACCCGCCCGCAATCGTCCACCGCCACGTACCGGACGATCCGGACCTGGCCCGTCTCGGGATCGATCTCGACCACGGAGAGGTGACTCCCGAAGGGAAACGTCGTCCCTTCGGATTTGAAGCGGCTGGTGGCCTCGAGCCCGGGCGCCTGGTCCTTCGGGACGTGCTTGGCGTCGTAGGCGGCCTCGGCCACCTCCGCGATCGACACCGACCGGCCCGGCGCGCCCCGCACCGAGACCCGGGCGTCCGCCAGGGCCAGATCCGCCGGCGCGGCCTCGAGCAGATTCGCCGCGATCCTGAGGATCTGCTTGCGCACTTCCTGGGATGCCAGGTAGACCGCCGATCCGCCGAGCGACATGCTGCGGCTCCAGCTGGTGCCGCCGCCGTATTGGACCAGCAGGGTGTCCCCGAACACCACGGAGATCTGCTCGATCGGGATCGTCAGGGCGTCCGCGACGATCTGCGCAAACCCGGTCGCGTCGCCCTGCCCGTGGGGGGAGGTTCCCGTGACCACCGTCGCCGAGGCGTCCTTGTTCACGCGCACGGTTCCGAGTTCCCAGGGACCGAAGCCGCAGATCTCGACGTAGCTCGCCAGACCGACGCCGATGATCTTCCCATTCCGCCGCTGCGCCGCCTGCTCCGTCCGCAGCGCCGTGTAGTCGGCGATCCGCAGTACCTCGTCGAGGGGCTTGGCGTAATCGCCCGAATCGTACATCGCGCCGCTTGCCGCTTTGTACGGGAACCGGGACGACGGGATGAAGTTCCGCCGGCGCACCTCGGCCGGATCGACCCCCGCCTCGTCGGCCACCAGGTCCATGACCCGCTCCAGGTAGTAGGAGGCCTCCGGCCGGCCGGCCCCCCGGTAGGCGCCGGTGGGGCAGGTGTTCGTGTAGAGCGCGGTGAGATCGCAGCGGAGCGCCGGAATCTCGTACGGCCCCTGGATCATCAGCGGCGTCAGGGTTGGGACGATCGCGGTCGTGTAGATGAGGGACGCGCCGAGGTCCGCCAGGACGCGGCTGCGCATCCCTCGGATGCGCCCGTCCCGTTCGGCCGCCACCTCGACCTCGACCACCTGGCCGCGGCCGTGGGTGGTCGTCTGAAGGTTTTCCTGGCGCGTCTCCACCCACTTCACCGGCCGCCGCAGCCGGCGGGCCAGGTAGGTCACGAGCACGTCTTCGGGATACGTGTTCAGCTTGGCGCCAAACCCGCCCCCGACATCCGGGGTCACGACCCGGATCCGCCTCGCGTCGAGCCCCAGCACCTGGCTGAGCCCGTCGCGGATCGAGTGGGCCTCCTGGGTGGACGTCCAGACCGTCACCAGCCCCTGCCCGAGGCTTCCATCGTACATGGCCATGGTGCCGCGGGGCTCCAGGGAGACCGGCGCGACCCGCTGGTTCTCCATCCGCTGGCGCACCACCACGGGGGCGCTTCGGAAGGCGGCGTCGAGATCCCCCCGCTCGACCGTGCTCGTGTAGGCGACGTTGGTGTCCCAGCCGGCGTGCGTAAACGGCGCGCCGCGCGCCGCCCGCTCCAAATCCACCACGGCCGGGAGCGGATCGTACTCGACCTCCACGAGGTCGGCGGCATCCCGGGCGGCGTACAGATCCTCCGCCACGACGACGGCGACGCATTCGCCCACGTAGCAGACTTCCTGGGCGGCAAGGGGGAAGTGGTCCGCGCCGCGCATCCCTTTGACGGGGATGGCCGGCAGCGGCCGCTGGATCTCCTGGACGTCCCCGGCCGCGACCGCGGCCACAACCCCGGGATGGGCTCGGGCGCGGCGAAGGTCGACCTTGCGGATCTTGGCATGCCCGTGGGGGCTTCGGATGAAGACCGCATGCAGCAGCCCGCCGAGCGCGAGGTCGTCGAGGAAGGCCCCTTCTCCCCGGATCAACTTGGGGTCCTCGATCCGCTTTATCCGCGCCCCGACGTACTGCGAGACCGCCATAGGAATCCCACCGCCCTGTGGAAGATGTCGATGCAGACGTGTTCGACCGGCGGCGCGGCCCCCCCTGCCGTTCACCGGGGGGATGGAGGTCTTGATCGCTGCTGCGGGTGGGTGGCGGCCGGTGCCTGATCCGGCGCGGGAGGGCCGGCGAGCGAGCCGGTGTCTACGCTTCCCCGCTCGCCTGCGGCTGGCCGGAGGGGATCCAGGCCTTCACGGTGGTCCCGCCGCCCTGGGGGGAGCGCACGTGGAACCAGCCACCGAGCTCGCTGATCCTGGAGCGGAGCAGGCGGAGGCCCAGTTTCGTGCCGCTCGGCGTGTCGGCGCCGGTCGACGGCCGGAGCCCGGATCCGTCATCGCGCAGGGTCAGCATGACCCCCCCTTTGCGCGGGGCGACGTCAACCGACATTTGCTGCGCCCCCCCATGCTTCCAGGCGTTGACGATGCCCTCGCCGATGACCTGTTCGGCGACATCGAGCGCCTCGGGGGAAAATCCCGACGGGTCGTCCGATGCGCCGTCGGGCACGTTGAGGTGCACGCGCATGCCGGTCATCTCGCTCCAGCGCGCGGCGGCCCGTTGAAGGCGCGTCGACAGCGGATCATCCCCGACAGCCCCGCTGCCTGTGCGCAGCAGATCCCGCATCGAGGCGATCACCTCCCGGATCAGCAGGATCGCCTCGTCGAGGGCCTCCGACGCCTCCGGATCGTTGATGAACCGGCGGAGCGCCTGCAGGCGGATATTGGCCGCCGTGGCAATCCGCAGCGGACCATCGTGAAGCACTTCCGCCAGCCGCCGGCGGTCCGCGGCGGTGACTCTACCGCGGGGACCGGCCGAATCGCCGTCCGCGGGCTTGGCGGCCGGGGACGACCCGGCCTTGGCGCGGCCCTTCGGCGCGCGTTTGGTGGGACTCTTACTGCGGGCCAGGCCCATCGTTCGTCCCCCGGAGGAGTAGTTCGTTCGGAGTAATCAGTTCGATGACCGTGCGGTTCAGGACGCCGGACCTCCGGCGGGCTGCGGTTCGTTCCGTCCTCGTCACCACCCGTGATACCCCTTCGACGTCTGTCGTGTGACCG
>VBAN01000438.1 GCA_005882445.1 Candidatus Segetimicrobium genomatis
GCACCGGCCGGCCGATGTCCGAGCGCGAGGGCGAGCGAGCGTGTTCTTCGTCATTTTCCTGGTGTCCGTGGCGGCAGGAATCGGGGGGGCGATCCTTGGGCTGGGCGGCGGCATCATCATCGTCCCGGCGCTCACGCTGCTGTTGAATCTCCCCATTCGCTTCGCGATCGGCGCGAGCATCGTCGCGGTCATCGCGGGAAGCAGCGGCGCCGCCGCCGCGTACATTCGGGACCGGATGACGAACCTCCGGATCGGCCTGGCCCTCGAGGTCATGACCACGACGGGGGCGCTGACGGGAGCGCTCGTCGCGGGATATGTGTCGCCGCACTGGCTGTACCTGATCTTCGGACTCCTCCTCGGCTACTCGGCGATCGCCCTGCTCGGCCGGCTGAAACTGGAACTGCCCGGCCAGGTCCCGTACGATCCGCTGGCAGAGCGTCTCCGCTTCTCGGGGGACTACTACGATCAGGCCCTGGGGCAGCGGGTAAACTATACGGCCACCGGAGTGATCCCCGGGGCGGTGATGATGTATCTGGCCGGGATCTTCTCGGGGCTTCTGGGCATCGGCAGCGGCCTGTTCAAGGTGATGGCGATGGATGTCGCCATGCGCCTCCCCATGAAGGTGTCGACATCGACCAGCAATTTCATGGTCGGGGTGACGGCGGCGGCCAGCGCCAGCGTGTATTTTTCCCGCGGAGATATCCCGGCGCCGATCGCCGCCCCTGTCGCGCTCGGCGTCCTGGGCGGCGCCTGGTTCGGCACCAACCTCATGGGGCATCTCCGCAACACCACAATCAGGAAGCTCTTCATTCCCGTCCTCGTGGTCGTGGCGGTCAGTATGATTGCGAAGGCGATCAGATCTCCGTGAAGACCGGACTCGGCCAAGTCGCCGGGACGGGCGCGCCGGGCGGTGCGGGCGCCGCGAGCGCCGACATGGGCCCCCGGATGCTCGTCAGCAGCATGCTGCGCTACGGGGTCCTCCTGGCCTCCGCGGTCATCGTGGCGGGACTCGTGTTTCTGCTGATCCAGGTCGGCCCGAGGGCGTTCCTCTCCATGCCGAAAACGAGCATCTCCGAGAGCACGGACCTGACCTCGATCCGCGCGGTCGTCCGTGAGCTCCTCCCGCCCGAGCCGGAGGCGGTCATCGAAGCCGGCATCCTCCTGCTCATCGTCACGCCGGTCTTGACCGTCGGCGCCACCGCGATCGCCTTCGCCATGGAACGGGATTGGCAGTACGACGCGATCACCACGTTCGTGTTCGCCATGCTGCTGCTGGGGTTCGCCATCGGCCGCGGGAGCTCGCACGGCGGCGGCTAGGACCGGCGGCCGGGTCAGCGCCCGGTCCACCGCGGCGCGCGGCGCTCGCGGAACGCGACGATCCCCTCCTGGCAGTCCGCGGACGCGTACAGCATCCGCTGCAGCTGCCCCTCCAGGTCCAATCCGGCCTCCAAGGCCCGGCCGAGCCCGTACCTGATCGCACGCTTCGCGGCACGCACCGCCAGAGGCGCGTTGACGGCAATGGCCCGGGCGGCCTCTCCGGCCGCGCGGAGGAGATCCTCGGGCGCCGCCACGGCATCGACGAGTCCGATCCGGTACGCCTCCTGCGCGCCGACCCGCCGTCCGCTGAGGATCAGCGCCATTGCGCGGGACGATCCGATCAACCGCGGCAGGCGCTGGGTGCCGCCCGCCCCTGGGAGGATCCCGCGGGAGACCTCCGGGCAGCCGAACTCGGCCGTGCTCGCGGCCCACCGCAGGTCGCACCCGAGGGCCACCTCG
>VBAN01000440.1 GCA_005882445.1 Candidatus Segetimicrobium genomatis
CTTGTACCTGGTCTTCGCGCAAACCGAGCAGGGAACGGGCCTGGTCGAGGGCGCCACGTGCTTTCTTCTCACGCGCGACACGCCCGGCTTCACCATCGGGGCTGTGCACAATAAGATGGGGGAGCGGCTGGTCAATAATGCCGAATTGATTTTCCGAGACTGTTTTGTCCCCGAGGACCATGTGCTCGGGCGGGTCGGCGGTGGATTTGACGTGCTGGTCGAATTCTTCCCGGCGAGCAACGCCTACGCGGCGGCCAGCGTCCTCGGCGTCGCCGAGGCCGCGTATGAGCGGACGCTCGAGTGGACGGGCACCCGGGTGCAGGGGGGGCGCCCGCTGCTCGATCATGATCTTGTCGCCGCGGACGTGGCTGAGATGAGGATGCTGCTCGATGCGGCCCGGGCCTATACCTACCAGGCCGCGTGGGCCGCGGATCATCGCGACCATGGGTGGGAGCCGACCCTGGGGGCGTTTCCAAAGGTGTTTGCGTCTCAGGTGGCGTGGCGCGTCGTCACCACGGCCCTGGAGCTCCACGGAGGGTACGGCTACATGCGAGAGCGCGGGCTGGAGAAACTCCTTCGCGACGCCGCCGCGTTTTTCCATTCCGACGGGGCAAACCGTTCGCTGCTGTTGAAAGGGGCCGGCTTCATCCGGCAGGCCCAGGGACGATCCCGACCGGCTGGGTGACGCCGGCTGCCCCTGCGGGACTCCATACCAGAGTGGAGCCGGCCGCAAACAGAGGTTGGCCCCTGCGGGGGCGAGGATCACCCGCGCTTGGGCGGGGCGGCCGCCTCCGTCCCGAGGGAGACGATTTCTGGGCCGGCATCGGCGCCGATATGGAAGCCCTGCGCGCAGTCCACCCCGTACTCCCGCAGCAACCGCACCGTCTCATCATCGCTCACAAACTCCGCAATCGTGGCTTTCCCCAGTCCCCGCGCGATCGCGACGATCGCCTTGACGAGATGCTGGTCGACGGTGTCGCGGGGGAGGTCGCGAATGAAGCTGCCGTCGATCTTGAGGTAGTCCACCGCCAGGGACTTCAGATGATAAAACGACGCAAACCCGACGCCGAAGTCGTCGAGCCCGACCTGGCATCCAAGATTCCGCAGCGTGTCCACAAATTTCTCCGCCAGGTGGATGTTGGTGATGGCCGTGGTCTCCGTGATTTCGAGGGAGAGATTGCGCGGGCTGACGCCGGCGCGGGTGAGCTCGTCCTGGATCATGGGGAGCAGGTCGGCGTCCGCCAGCGCCTTGCCGGAGACGTTGACGGCCAGTTTGATGTCGCGCCCGGCCCGATGGTGCCCGGCGAGGAGGCGAATGGCGCGCCGGATCACCCAGCGGTCGATCGCCTGGATCAGCCCGAAGCGCTCGGCCGTGTCGAGGAAGGCGCCCGGGTGGATGATCTCTCCTTTGTCCCCGATCATGCGGACCAGGAGCTCGTATTGGGCGATGCGGTTGGTGCGCAGATCGAGGATGGGCTGCGCCTGCAGCTGGAACAGGTCCCGATCCAGGGCCTCGCGGATGCGGCGCTGCCAGGAGAGCCGCGACTGGCTGTCGGCCTGCAGGTCCCGGTCGGGGGCGTAGAGGCTGAACTGGTTCCGGCCGTTCTCTTTGGACTGGTACATCGCGAGGTCCGCGCGCGCCAGGAGATCGTCCAGGGTCGTGGCGTGCTCCGGAAAGAGGGCGACGCCGATGCTGGCGGTGACGTTGATCGGTCGGCCCTCGGCCTCGATCGTCGTCTTCCGCAGCGAATCCAGCAGGCGGTCGGTGAGCGCGAGCGCCTGTGTGCGGTCCGTGTGCGCCAGGAGGACGGCGAACTCGTCGCCGCCCATCCGGGCGATGATGTCGGTCTCCCGCAGCCGCTCCCGCAACAGGGCGCTCACGCGGACGAGGAGGGCGTCCCCGGCGGGGTGGCCCAGGCTGTCGTTGACGTCCTTGAACTGGTCGAGGTCCACGAACACCAGCGCGCCGTGAACGCCGTAGCGGCGGGCCTCCGCCAGGTGGCGGTCCACTTCCTCCTGGAAGCGCCGGCGGGTGTAGAGGCCGGTGAGGGGATCGTGATTGGCCAGCTGCACCAGCTGTTGCTCGAACCGCTTGCGCTCGCTGATGTCCCGGG
>VBAN01000441.1:0-2308 GCA_005882445.1 Candidatus Segetimicrobium genomatis
CCGGAGCCGGCCCAGACGCCTCCCGACGAAAACCGTCGGGGGGCTTCTTCGTTTTTGGTGGCGGTGCAGTAGGCGGCCTCTCCCGCGGCGAATAGGAGACGCTGAACGGGGCCCGATCCCCGGCATGGTCCCCGCCCGGCCGGGGGGCGGCACAGGGCATACCGGAGGCGGTTCGATGCAGCGTTCGTCAAGCGTTCGCGCGATCACCCCGTCGATGACGATCGGCATGGACGACCGCGCCCGCAAGCTGCGGCGCGAGGGGGTCGACGTCATCAGCTTCGCCGCGGGCGAGCCGGACTTCGACACGCCGGAGGTCATCAAGCGGGCGGCGATCAAGGCCATCCAGGAGGGGTTCACCAAGTACACCAGCCCGGCCGGCATCATCGAATTGCGGCAGGCCGTTGCCAAGCACCTTCAGGATACCTACGGCGCGGCGTACGCGCCCGAAGAAATCGTCATCACGGCCGGCGGCAAGCCCGCGCTGTACTTCACGCTGCGCGCCTTGTGCGAGCCCGGGGATGAGGTCTTGGTGCCGGTCCCGGCATGGGTCTCCTACATGGAGCAGGTCAAGCTGGCCGGGGCCCGTCCGGTGTTCGTCCCCACCGGGGCGGAGGAGGATTTTCAGCCGCGCGTGGACCGGGTGGCTCCGCTTGTCACTCCGCGCACCCGCGCGATGTTGATCTGCTCTCCGCACAACCCCACCGGCGTGGTGTACACCCGCGAGACGATCGCCGGCCTGGTCGAGTTGAGCCGGCGGCGCGAGTTCACGCTCCTGAGCGACGAGATCTACGAGAGCATGGTCTATGACGGCGCGCGGCATCACTGCCTGCCCGGTGCCTGGCCCGAAGCCCGCGACCGGATCGTGCTGCTCAATTCGATGTCGAAGACGTATGCCATGACCGGGTGGCGGATTGGATACGCGGCGGCCCCCAGGCCTATGGCCGAGGCCCTCACAGACGTGCAGGGGCATCTCGCCGGTAACCCCAATTCCATCGCTCAGCGGGCGGCCCTGGCGGCCCTGCAGGAGGGGGTGGATCCGTCCGAGATGGTCGCCGAGTACGATCAACGCCGCCGGACCATCGTCGCGCGCCTCAACGCCCTTCCCGGCGTCCGGTGCGCGATGCCTCGTGGCGCGTTCTACGCGTTTCCGGACGTGCGCAGGCTCCTGGGCCGGCCCGGCGGGCCCGCCACCTCGATTGCATTGTGCGAGTCCCTGCTCGAGAAAGCGCATGTCGCGGTCGTTCCGGGCGAGGCGTTCGAGGGGCCGGGCTTTCTGCGCTTCTCGTACGCCACCTCGCTGCCGCGGATCGAGGAGGGCATCGACCGGATCGCCCGCGCGCTCGCCGCGCTCTCATGAGGCACGGGCCGTGATGACGCCGCCGGAGTTCCGCAACGAGCCGCTCGCGGACTTCACGAAGGGACCGGGCCGCCAGGCCATGGAGGAGGCGCTGCGCACCGTCGGGGCGGCGCTGGGCCGCGAACTTCCGCTGCTGATCGGCGGCCGGGCCGTGAGGACCGGCGAGACGTTTCGGACGCTCGACCCCTCTCACGCCGGCAAGGTGGTGGCGGTGGTCCACCAGGCCGGCGCGCGCGAGGTGGAGGCCGCGGTCGCCGCCGCGCTCACCGCCTTCGAGTCGTGGCGCTGGGTCCCGGCCGAGGAGCGGGCGGCGCTCGTGATGCGGGCGGCCAACCTCCTCAGGCGCCGTCGTATGGACGCCGCGGCGTGGATGATCTACGAGGTGGGCAAGAACTGGACGGAGGCCGATGCGGACGTGGCCGAGGCGATCGATTTCGCCGAATACTACGCCCGCGAGATCCTCCGGTACGCTCCCGGGCGGCCGCTCCCTCCGATCCCGGGTGAGATGAGCGAGTATCTGTACCTTTCCCTGGGCGTGGTGGCGGTCATCTCCCCGTGGAACTTCCCCCTCGCCATCCCGGCGGGGATGGCGCTCGGCGCGATCGTCTGCGGCAACACGGTGGTGATGAAGCCCGCCAGCGACTCGGTCGCGACGGCCCACGCGATCGCGGACGCGCTCACCGAGGCCGGCCTTCCGCCGGGCGTGCTGAACGTGATCGCCGGCCCGGGCGGGGCCGTCGGAGAGGCGCTGGTCGCGCACCCCAAGGTGCGGATGATCGCGTTCACCGGGTCGCGCGAGGTCGGGACGCACCTCTTCGAGCTCGCGGCCCACACGCCTCCCGGTCAGATCTGGCTCAAGCGGATCATCGCCGAGATGGGCGGCAAAAACGCCGTCATCGTCGATGACGAGGCCGCGCTGGACGAGGCGGTCGCGGGGGTCGTGGCCTCCGG
>VBAN01000441.1:2394-2729 GCA_005882445.1 Candidatus Segetimicrobium genomatis
CGCGCTGGACGACGCGGTCGCGGGGGTCGTGGCTTCCGGGTACGGGTACCAGGGGCAAAAGTGCTCCGCGGGCTCCCGCGTGGTGGTGACGCCCAAGGTGTACGGCGAGGTCGTCGAGATGATCGCCGAGCGGGTCCGCCATCTCGAGGTCGGTCCGGCGCCCGAGAACTTTCCGGCGGGGCCGGTGATCAACGCCCGCGCCGAGCAGAAGGTGCTCGAGTACATCGAGATCGGGAAGCGCGAGGGACGCCTCGCGGCCGGCGGCAGCCGGGGGCGGGAGGGCGGCCACTACATCGCGCCGACGATCATCATCGACGTCCGGCCGGATGCCCGGA
>VBAN01000442.1 GCA_005882445.1 Candidatus Segetimicrobium genomatis
AGGCTCATGAAGACCAGGGCGAGAAAAGCCACGAGGCTCATCGACGTGACCAGTTCCCGGGTGCGCGCCTCGGTGACCAGGTCCTTCCAGATCAGCGCGGCGAGGATCCTCACCCCACAGCACCCGCCGCGGCGTCCAGGTACCAGGCCCGCACGGCTTCGACCTGCATCCCGGCGAGCCCGCGCGCGGGCCCGAGGCGGCCTCCCGCGAGCACCGCGGCCTGGCCGGCGGCGCCCAGCGCCTCTGCGGGCTGTGGGTCGAGTGGATCACGGCGCCCCCATCCCGGCAGAAGCCTCGGAGGATCCCCGACAGGCCGTCGGCGCCTTCCGGGTCGAGACCGGTGAACGGCTCGTCGAGGAGCAGCACCCGCGGCCGGTGCAGGAGCGCCCGGGCGAGGGCGGCGCGCTGTTGGATCCCGCGAGACAACCCGCGGATCGGCTCGACCCGGCGCGCGATGCCCAGGAGATCGCAGACCTCCTCGGCCCGCGCCCGTCCGTCCGAGAGACCGTACAGCGCGGCCAGGAGGTGCAGGTTTTCGAGCACGCTGAGACCTCCGTACAGCATGGGCTCGTGCGACACGAACCCGATCCGGCCGCGAACCCCCGGGACGCCGAAGGGATCCTCCCCGCAGATCCGCACCCGGCCCTGGGAAGGGCGCAGGATCGCGGCCAGGACGCGCAACAGCGTCGACTTTCCGGAACCGTTGGGACCCAGGATCGCGAGCGCCCGGCCCGGCGCGACCGTCAGGCCGAGTCCCCGAAGAACGCGCCGGCGCGCGAAGCCCTTCCAGAGGTCTTCGGCGTGGACCGCATCACCCGCGGGGTCCACGTCAGGGCGCGCCGGTGCGGGCGCCGGCGAGGTCGCGGACCGCCGCCGGATCAAAGCCGCTGCATCTCGGCGGCGAGGGAGGCGGCGAGCAGGGTGTTCACCTCGCGGATCCGATGGGTGGCGGCCCGGCGCTCGGGGCCGGGGCGCATCGCTTCGACGTCCCGGATCAGGCGCCATTTCTCCTCGATGAGCCGGCGCTGCGCGTCGGAGGGAGCCGGGAGGTACCGCTCCGGATTGTGCTGCAGGTCCATCAGACGCCGCTCGATGGCGCGGGCGTCCTCGGCCGACTGCCCCTGCCCCAGGAGCGGCAGCAGCAGGGTGGCCGTCGCCACGACGTACGGAGGCGGAGGACAGCCAAAGGTCTCCTGGATCACGGCGCCGGTGACGCGGTCGTAGCGGCCGCCGCCGATCCCGTGGATGAAGAGATCGGCCATGCAGAGCCGGGCGAACATCGTCAGCGTGATCGCCTTGGGGCGAAGGCGGAGGCGGGACGCCGCAAGCTGGGCGACGCCGGCGGCGCCGGCCGGGAGATCCGCGATCGCCCCGGCCGCGGTCCGGAGGCGAATGCGGTCGCCCTCGCGCGCCGCGTACAGGTCCGTGCGCCGGCCGCCGTGCACCACCCAGAACGGGGTCTCCGGGACCCCATCGAGTTCGCCCAGGTTGGGGAACGGGTTCGCGGATGACCGCAGGCGGTGGATCCGCCGGTAGTCCTCCAGCTGCGCGTTGTAGCAGCGGCGGAACGCGTCGGGGTCTTGTAAGAGGTGCAGGACAAACGCCCGAAACTCGGGGGTGTCCGACAGCGCGGAGAAGGCCAGTTCCCGGTACCGCGGCGGCAGCGCCCCGGCCTCGTACCTGCGCCGGGCCGCGGCCATGAACATCGCGAGCGTCCCGGCGCCCGCGCGCACGCGGCCGGCGCCCTCGGCGAAGGCATCGAATCGCTCGAGCAGGTCCGGCAGGGACAGCGTGACGAGGTGGGCGCGGATGCGGGCGCGGAACCCCTCCCACGCCTCCGCGGAGGGCGGCGGGCAGGCTTCCAGCGGGACATCCTCAGGGAGGTCGACCAGCGTCTCGGAACGCCGGATCAGCCGGCCGTCCCGCGCGGGGACGTGCGCGCCGATCGGGCCGGACGCGTCGCTGTCGACGATCAGGTGGAGCCCGGTCGCGCCGGCATCGGCGCAGAGGCGCGAGAGGAGAAAGAACTTCATCCACACGCCGGGGTGAAAGAAGACCGGCTGGTGACCCATCGCGATCACCGGCGCCGCGGCGGCCGGCGCGTCCCCGTCCGGCAGGGGGCCGGCGAGGCTGAGCGCGCGCCGCCGGACCTGGGAGCGAAATTCGACGAGGGGCGTGCCGAGGATCTGCGCGCCGCCGTACGCGGCGCTCCGGGCGGCGGCGAGGACGGCCGGGATCCGGTCGAGGGGAGGATCGATCAGCACCTCCCCCGAGCGCTCGGGGACCTTGTAGGCCGGGACCGCCTCAGACGGCGGGGCGGTCACAGCAGGTCACCGAGCCCGCGAAGCCCGATCGCCTCCTTGCTGGCGAACGGCTCCCCGTACGGCCGCCGGATGCGCGTGCCCCAGTACGCGGCGACGGTGCGGATCGCGGTCAGGACCCCGGCGTTTCCGCGTTCTTCATTGAACTGGGAGCGGTAGCAGGCGATCGCCTCCATCTTTCGCTCGATCTGGTCCGTGATGTCGAGCACAAACGCCGGGCTGACGTGTAGCCGGTAGTGCGTGCAGAAGAAGTGCAGGATCCGGCCCGGATAGTGCGGATCGCCCCGCATCTCGGTCTTCGTCAGCTTGGCGTAGAACCGGGCCGCCTCGCCGAGCCGCTCCGCGGCGATGTGGTCGGGGTGCGCATCCACGCCGTAGGGGATGAACAAGATCTCCGGACGGACCTCGCGGATCACTTCGGCCACGGCCACGCGGTTCTCAACCGTGTCCATGAGATACCGGTTCGGCAGGGGGAGCGTGATGCGCTTCCGGACGCCCAGCGTCTGGGCGGCGGTTTCGCTCTCCGCCCGCCGCCGCTCGGGAGTGCCCATCGGGGTCGGCTCGCCGTCGGTCAGGTCGAGGATCGTCACCCCGTGCCCGTGCTGGACACACGCCGCGATCGCCCCGCCCATCCCGATCTCCACATCGTCGGGGTGGGCGCCGATTACGAGGAGTTCCGCCACCGGCTCACCTCGCGGTCGATGATCGAGAGATAGTAGGCGCGGCGCGCCGTCGGGTCGTCCAGTCCGCCCCAGAACCGCCGCCCGGGGTTCTTGTAGATCCGCGGCACGGGGAGCTCCGCCACGGTGAGCCCCAGCCGGGCGGCCTGAATCCACACCTGCAGGGGCATGCCGTAACTCCGCTCATCGAGGCTCATCCGCGCGAGGCCGGCGACGCGGTACGCTTTGAATCCGCACCAGGCGTCCGTCAGGTGGTATCCGGTCAGGTCGTTGATGATCCGGGTGATCTCCGCGTTGATCTGCTGGCGGTCCGGCGGCGGCGGGTCCTGCACGCCCGCCGCCTCGCGCAGGTAGCGGCTCCCCGACACGATATCGGCCCCGGAGGCGGCCTCGAGGAATCGGGGGATCAACCTCGGCTCATGCTGCAGATCGCAGTCGATGGTCACTGCGACATCATAGCGCTCCTGGACCGCGTAGTGGAAGCCGTCGATCAGCGACTGGCCGTACCCTCGGCCGATCCATCGGTGGACCCGTCGTTGACGACCAGGATCCCGGCGCGCGTGTGGCGCCGGACCTCCTCGAGCACGCGCGCGAGGGTCTCTTCTTCGTTGTAGAGGGGCATGATGACGATCGGCCGCATGACAACCCCGGGTTGAGCGATACGAGGCAGAACGCCCGGCCGCGGCCGGGTATGCCCCGCCGGTAGGACCCCGGCTCACCCGCGCCGCAGCCGCTCCGCCGCGTCGCGGGCGAAGTACGTGAGGATGAGATCGGCCCCCGCCCGGCGGATCGCCAGCAGCACCTCGAGCATCGCCTGCTCCTCCTGGAGCCAGCCACGGGCGGATGCGGCCTTGAGCATCGCGTACTCTCCGCTCACCTGGTAGGCGGCCGTGGGGATGCCGAACGCCGCTTTGACCCGCCCCAGGACATCGAGGTACGGCAGCGCCGGCTTCACCATGACGATGTCCGCCCCCTCATCGATGTCCGCCTCGACCTCGCGGATGGCCTCGTCGGCGTTTGCGGGATCCAGCTGATACCCGCGGCGGTCGCCGAACTGCGGCCGCGACTCCGCCGCCTGACGAAACGGCCCGTAAAACGCGGAGGCGTACTTGGCGGCGTACGCCAGGACGGTCACCTCACTGTGCCCGCGCGCGTCGAGGGCCCGCCGGACGGCGCCCACCTGGCCATCCATCATGCCCGACGGCGCCACCCAGTCGGCGCCGGCCTCGGCGTACGAGACCGCGATCCGCGCGTACGCGTCGAGCGTCGCATCGTTGTCGACCGCGCGGCCCCGGATCACGCCGCAGTGCCCATGGTCCGTGTACTCGCACAGGCACAGGTCGGCGACGAGGACCAGGCCTTCCCCGAGCTCGGCGCGCACGGCGCGGAGGGCCTCCTGCACGATCCCGCCCGGATCCCAGGCGCCGCTCCCCTCGGCGTCCTTGCGCGCCGGGATCCCGAACAGCATGACCGCGGGGACGCCGAGTTCCGCCAGCGCGCCGCAGGACTCGACGAGGCTTCCGACCGTGTGCTGGTGCTGGCCGGGCATGGCGTCGATCTCCACGGGGCGGGTCAGGCCCTCCTTGACGAAGAGCGGGGCGATGAAATCGCCCGGGTCCAGCGTGGTCTCCCGCACCATCTCCCGAAGCCGGCCGGTGCGGCGGAACCGCCGGAAGCGGTGCTGCGGGAACCCCATCGTTCCGCCTCCTATGGACCCGTGGCAGACATGGTGCGCCCCAGCGCCTCCCGGAGCGCGGCGACAATTCCGGGGATCGTGTAGTGACGCGCGACGACGCCGACCCCGAGGCCGCACTCGCGGGCCGTCGCCGCGGTCACCGGCCCGATGCAGGCGATCAGGGCACCGGCAACGACCTTGGGCAGATTCGATCCCACCACCTCGACAAAATTACGGACCGTCGACGGACTGGTGAACGTCACGGCATCCCCCCCTCGATCGAGGAGCCGGCGCCACGTCTCGGGATCCTGCCCCCGCTCTGCCTCCACCTGATACACGGGGACGGCATCCACGGTCGCCCCCCGCGCGCGCAGGCCGTCGGGCAGCACGCGGCGGGCCTCGAGCGCCCGCGGAAGGAGGATGCGCGCCCCCTCCAGACACTCGCCGGCGAAGGCGTCGACCAGGGCCTCGGCGACGAACTCCGCCGGAGCCAGATCCACCCGCAGCCCCTGCGCCTGAAGCGCGCCCGCCGTCGCCGGACCAATGGCCGCGACGCGGAGCCGGCCCAACGCCGCGATCCCGACGCCGCAGGCCCGCAGACGGCCGAGAAAGGCGGCCACGCCGTTCTGGCTGGTGAAGACGACCCACTGGTAGTGATCCAGACGCGCGATGGCCTGGTCCACCGCCGCGAAGTCGGCGGGCGGCGCGATCCGGATCGTGGGAAACTCGACGACCAGGGCGCCCTCCGCCTCGAGGAGGGTGCGGAGGATCCCCGACTGTTTGCGCGATCGCGTCACGATGATCCGCCGGCCGGCAAGCGGCCCCCGGGCCGTCACGGCGTGCGATCCTCGCGCGTCGCGCCGCGGGGGCGGCCGTCCTTGGGCGCCGCCGGCGGCGCGGGAATGCCGGAGACCCCCGCGGAGGCCGACAAACGCGCCACGTCCAGTGCGAACCCGGCATCGGCCAGGAGGTGCTCGGCCACAGATGTCCCGAGCTCCCCTGCTTCACCGGCCGGCCCGGCGGCCCTGTGCCTGCGGACGACGCTGCCGTCCGGCAAGGCGATCAGCCCTCCCAGGGTGACGCTGTCCCCAGCGACCGTCGCCAGCGCGGCGGCGGGTGCCCGGCATCCGCTTCCCAGACGCGCCACGAAGGCGCGCTCCGCTTCCACGGCGATCCGGGTCGGTCTGTCGTCGAGGCCGCCCAACCATTGCACGAGATCGTCGTCCCCGCGGCGCACTTCCAGAACGAGCGCACCCTGGCCGGGGGCCGGAAGC
>VBAN01000443.1 GCA_005882445.1 Candidatus Segetimicrobium genomatis
ACTGGCGGCGAACCGCGCCGACCTTCGCCGGGCGATCTTGTCCCATCCCCTCGACGGGGAGTATCACCGCGAGCGATCGCCCGTCTGGTCCCGCATCACGGTCCCGCTGCTGTCCGCGGCGAACTGGGGCGGGCAGGGCCTGCATCCCCGGGGGAACTTCGAAGGCTTCATGCGGGCGGCGTCCCCCGAGAAATGGCTCGAGGTGCACGGGCTCGAGCACTGGACCGAGTTCTACACGGACTACGGACTGGGGCTGCAGAAACGCTTCTTCGACCACTATCTGAAGGGGGCCGACAACGGATGGGAGCGCCAGCCGCGGGTGCTCTTACAGATCCGGCACGTCGACCGGTTCGTTCCGCGCGCCGAGGAGGCCTGGCCGGTCCCGCGCACGCGGTGGACGCGGTTCTACCTGGATGCGGCCGCGAGGACGCTGGCTCCGCAGCCGGCCGCCCGCGCCGGAGCGGTGGAGTTTGACGCGCTGGGCGATGGGGTCACGCTCGCGACGCCGCCTCTGGCGGAGGACACCGAGATCACCGGCCCCGCGGCGGCACGGCTGTTTGTCTCGTCGAGCACCACCGACGCGGATCTCTTCGCCGTCCTCCGCGTATTCGACCCCAGCGGCCGCGAAGTCGACTTTCAGGGCGCCCTCGACCCCCACACCCCGATCGGCCAGGGCTGGCTTCGCGCCTCTCACCGGGCGGTCGACCCGCAACTCTCGACCGAGTGGCGCCCCTATCACAGCCACGATCAAGCCCAGCCGCTCGCGCCGGGCGCCGTCTACGAACTCGACGTCGAGATCTGGCCGACGAGTCTCGTGGTGCCGGCCGGCCACCGCATCGCCCTGACGATTCTGGGCAGAGACTTCGAACGATTGGAGCCCGGCCTGCAGATGAAAACGTTCGCAAATCCCATGCGGGGCGCCGGGCCGTTCCTCCACAACGATCCTGAGGACCGTCCCCCGGCCGTCTTTGCGGGGCGAACCACGATCCACACGGGCGGCGCCCGCGCGTCGTACTTGCTCTTGCCGGTGATCCCCGCCTAGGGGGTCGCCTTGGGGGTGGGCGCCGGCGTTGCCCGCCCTACCGGCTCTTTCCCGTCCGCCTCCCGACCGGCTCCGCGGTCGAAAAGGCTTTCGCGATCATTTCACACGCCGCTTTTGCAATGGTGCTCAGCCTGTGGACTTCCGCTTTGAGCTTCGAGTTCTCTTCTGTCAATGCGACGAGCCGGGCTTCCAGATCCCTGGGTCGAATTCCCGCCGTCTCCACTTCATACTCTCCACCCGGCAGAGACTCGCTCAGCATTCGTCCTCTCATAAGTCCTCCTCCCCCCTGTTTGGCCGTTCGAGAACCCCATGACTTTGAGCCATTGACCGCGGCGTCCTGCGTGGGGGGACGCATGGTTCGAGGCCGTTTGTTCGCCATGTTTATGCTGCCTGGATGCTCCGCTTCACCTTCGTTTATCAAATGACTACTGTTGAGCGTACAATCGAATGAGATTACGGGTCAATCAGCAACAAGTTTTCGGTTAACTGATGTACGTATCTTTGGCCAGATGTTCGCGCTCCTCCAGGCAACGTCCCAATTCACCGAACGTATATTCGACACTCCCAGAGATCCCTCCTCCTTCGTATCCGGCGCCCGTAGGCACCCCGCGACGGCCTCGCGCAAATAATGTCCGGGCGGTTGTCCTCCGGCGAAGGGGTCCCGAGGAGCTTGGCTAGATCGTCGTGCGGACCGTCTGGTCTCTCGTGCGTGCGTGCACTGCGGGGATCAACAAGCGAGTACGAGGCAGCCTAGAGTAGGAAATTACGTATGCCGGCCTCCGGCAAAGCCATCCTGGGGTCCGTCCAACGCCGCAGTCCCGACGCCGTTCCCATTGTCCTCGATCGTCTGCGGGACGATCTGGAACAGCTCGTCAAAGGTCGCCCCAAACGTGTTGAGCAGGCGCCCGCGCAATTCGGGCCTGGGCCGTTTTCGACCGGCCAGCAGATCGGAGAGATGGCCGCGGCTGATTCCCGCACGCGCGGCCAACTCGGACTTGGTCCAGTTCAGGCGCGCCAGACGCGTTTCAATGGCGGCTCGCCTGAGCACCACGCGCACGGAATTCACGTCATGCGCGCCGCCCTGACGCGATGCGGAAAACGTCACGCGGCCGGCATGCCGCGGAAGAAGCAGTTGAAGCAGGTTTCGTCCCAGCATAGAGACCTCACACCGCCGCGTTGTCCAGCTACCTAAGTATACTCGACATTACCACCCCGACAAATCGAAGTCAACTCCTCGTCAACTACACAGATGCTCCTGTCAACTTTCCGGCATCGCCCCAGAGGACGATTTCTCCCCTGAGCCCACCGTCAATGAGATCCACCGGCGTTTCCCAGGGACCCCGCGGCGCCGCGCGTCTAAAACGTCGGACATCTGCGCACATACAGCAATGGAACACGACTCGATTCGGAGCGCAGAGACAAGGGGTGCGCGGATGGTAAAGACGATTGCGGTCCTGACGGCGACGTGGCTGATCCTGTTGTCCGCGGTCTCGCAGGCGAACGCCTCTCGACAGTGGCAGGCACCAACGGTCGAGCGGAGCACGGGC
>VBAN01000439.1 GCA_005882445.1 Candidatus Segetimicrobium genomatis
AGCCGCCTGGACGTTCATCCACTGGATGACCGAGCTCCAGCAGACCGCTCGGTGGAGCATCGGCACCGGGTACGTCCCGATCCAGAAGACCGAGCTCTCGGCGCCCGCCTTTAAGGACTACCTGAAGCAGGTCCCCCAGGCGCTGACCGCGACCCTGCAGCTCCGGGTGGCCGGGGAGCAGATGACGATCCACGACGTCGACGAGATCGGCCTGCTGCTGGTCACCGCGATCCAGGCGGCGCAGACGGGCCGTCTGACCCCGCAGGCCGCGCTCGACCAGGCGCAGCGCAACGCAACGGCGATCCTCGCCAAGTACCAGTAAGGCCCGGGCATGGCGCTCCGCCGCGGGCGAAGGCGCCGGCGGGTCCAGCCCTTCCTGTTCCTGCTCCCCTCGCTCGTCTTCCTGGCGACGTTCACCTACTATCCGATCCTCGCGTCCCTGGAACGCAGCCTCTACCGGGCGAGCGCGACGGTGGCGCACCCAACGTTCATCGGGCTGGGGAATTACGCGGCCCTGGGGACCGATCCGATCTTCCGGCAGGTCCTCGAAAACAGCGGGCAGTTCCTGATCGGCACGGTCCCGGTGACCGTGGGCGTGGCGCTGGCGCTCGCGCTCCTGCTCAACCGCGCGCACGCGCTGACGACGCCCTTCCGGACGGCGTTCTTCTACCCGACGCTCCTGCCCCTGGTCGGGGCCGCGGCGATCTGGCTCTTCGTGTACACGCCGGGCTACGGCTTGATGGACGTCTATCTCCGGCGCATCGTGGGCGGCGGAACCAATTGGCTGGGGAACCCTACGCTGGCGCTTCCCGCGGTGATGATCCTGACCGTCTGGAAGAACGCCGGCTACTACATGCTCTTTTACCTGGCCGGCCTGCAGACGATCTCCGCCGAGCTCTACGAAGCGGCCCGCATCGAAGGGGCCGGGTGGGCGCAGCAGTTCCGAGCCATCACGTGGCCGCTGTTGGGCCCCACCACGCTCTTCGTCCTGGTGATCGCCAGCATCAACGCGTTCCAGGCCGTCGACCAGATCTTCCTGATGACCGGGGGCGGTCCCGACAATCGCACCAACCTGCTCCTCTTCTACATCTACCAGGTGGGGTTCCAGTTCTTCGATCTCGGCAGGGCGGCCACGCTTACCGTCTTCCTGCTGGCCGTCCTGATGGCCATCGCGGCCGCGAGTTTCGGCTTCCTGGAGCAGCGGATCCACTACGAGGTCTAGGATGGGACGGCGTCCGCGGCGGGTCCTCGGCACGTGTCTCTGGGCGCTTGTGGTGGGGGCGCTGGCGTTCATCTGGGTGTTCCCTCTGCTCTGGGCGTTCACGACGTCGTTTCGGCCCCCGGGGCAACTCGGGACCGACATCGCCTCGTTGTGGGTCCATCACCCGTCCCTGGCCAATTTCAAAGAGGCCTGGTCGGACGCGCCGTTCCTGCGCCTGTACTACAACACCGCCGTCGTGGTCTTCGGGATCCTGGGGGTCCAGCTGGTCACGACCACCCTGGCCGCGTATGCGTTCGCGCGGATGGAGTTCTGGGGCCGGGACCTCCTCTTCCGGTTGTTCCTCCTCCAGCTCATGGTCGCGCCCTCCGCGCTCATCTTCCCCAACTTTCAGACCATCAGGAGCCTCGGACTGCTCAACACCCGGCTCGGCATCATGATCCCGTACTTCGCGTCCGCCTTCGGGATGTTTCTCCTGCGGCAGACCTTTCGGTCGGTCCCCCGGGATCTGGAGGATGCCGCCGTGATCGACGGCTGCGGCACCCTGCAGACGATCTGGAACGTCTTTCTCCCCCTGGCGAAGCCCACGCTGGTCGCCTTCTCGATCGTGAGCGTCGTCTACCATTACAACGAGTTCCTGTGGCCGCTCATCATCACCGACACCGAGCGGGCCCGGACGGTGACGGTCGGCCTGGCCTCGTTTACCCAGTCCGCGGAGTCCGGGGCGCAGTGGAACCTCATCGCCGCGGGAACGGTGATCGTCATCCTGCCGCTGCTGGTGATCTTCGTGCTGTTCCAGCGGCGGTTCGTGGAGAGCTTCATGTACTCGGGGCTCAAGGGGTGATGCGACGTATGCGCAATACGACGGCGAGGCTGAACGGCGGCCTCACCGATCGGCGAGGCGGCGCAGGAGTCCCTGATCTTCCGCAATGATTCCGGTGGCGAGGCCAAGAATCCGCCTATCGGTCGGGCTGAGACCGGCGGATCGCCTCGGGGTGGTATGGACGGCCGGCGCCTTACGGCGGGTTGTGGTCCGGCCAGGCGCGGCGGCCCTACGATTGCGTACCGACTTTTTCTTAGCCACGATTCACTTCCTCCTAGTGAACTATAGCACCTGGGCAAAGCTTCGGAAACGCTTGGGATGTGATAAAATGGCGCACGAGGGCCTGTAGCTCAAGGGTAGAGCACCCGGCTCATAACCGGCTGATCCAGGTTCGAGCCCTGGCGGGCCCACCATGACGAAGCATTGCGCGTGAGTCAGCGTGTCCCTAGCGGACCCCGCTCATCCCTGCCAGTTGCGGTCACGCGATGGAGCCGCTTTCCTCAAACGCCTCCACGCCGCGTCTGTTCGATAAGGAGCATCGTCCCTCAGCCGCTCATCTTCTCGTACGCCTCTATGAGCAGCGCCGCGGTGGGGCTGCTGATTTGATCGGCGCCCGCCTCCAACACCGCGCGCAGCTCGCGCTCGATGTTCGGGTCGTGCGCGTACAGCGTCCACACATCCACCAGGGCTTCGGGCTTCCGGTCGTGGATGAACGCGATCGGGTTGACCCCATCCGCCAGGGCCTGAAGCAGGAACTCCTTGCGTACATAGAACTCACTCGCGTCCGGCACGAGGTTGAGCAGGACGTCCATGCGGTCCTCCAGGTAGGCTCGTGCTGACAGCACCCGTCTGTAACCCAACGGGTGATCATCCAGGTACCCGTACGCGTTGATCCGCATCGGAAGCCGCACCAGGTCGTCGACCGGCGCGTCGAGGTGCCACCCGAAATCCAGCCCCACCGCCAGCCCGGGATCGAGCCGGCGCAGGAACCGCAGGTTCCAGTCGCCCATGCAGCCCACGACCACCGAGACGTCCGGATTCTCACGCATCGGCGCGATGACCCGCAGCAGCAGGTTCGCGACCTCGTGCGAGATCGGCGCGGCTTCCTTCAGGTCCACCTGCACCTTCACTGGCCGGTCCACGTCACGCAAGATGCCGACCACTTCGGCGAGCATCGCCGTCGGCTCGTTGCTGTCGCGCAGGCGGAGACTCTTGAACTGCACCCCGGTCACCTGGCGCAGCGGACCCCGGCCGGTGGTCTCGCGCTCGAGCGTCGCATCGTGAATCAGCACGAACTTCTCGTCCCGCGTGAGGCGAACGTCGAATTCGACGACTTCGGCACCGTCGGTCAGCACGCGGCCCAGCGCCGCTACCGAGTTCGGGGGATGCGTGTGGACCCCGCTGAGCAGCCTGTGATATTTGAGGAGAACCTTCCGGGCTTTGTAGACGAGATGACCGCGCGGCGCCGCGCTCACGGCCCGATACGGCTGCCGGCTTGGTTAAAGAGGTGCACGCGCTCCCGCCGGTAGCCGAGCCGCACCTCTGTTCCCAGCGCGGGACGGACGGTCTGATCGACCAGCACTTTAACATCCACCTCGCCGAGCCTCAGCGTCAGCAGCGTCTCCCGGCCAAGCGGTTCGATGACGGACACGCGCGCCGGGGCCTCGCCGTCGAGCGTCGCGTCCTCCGGGCGGATCCCAAGAAAGCCTGGTCCTTGCTGCTGCCGATCGAGCACGGGTACACGCAGCGCACCCATCACAAAGTGCCCGTCCTCGAACCGGCCCTCCAGAAGGTTCATCGGCGGGTGGCCGACGAAACGCGCGACGAAGGCGTTGACTGGCCGGCGGTAGAGGTCCTCAGGGGGGGCGAGCTGTTGCAGCTCCCCGGTCGAGAAGACCGCAATGCGGTCGGCAGGCGACGGATCTCAGCACGTGCCTGGATCCGGATTAGGGCGTCCAGGTTCGAGAGCGGCTCGTCCAGCAACAGTACCTGCGGCTCCTTGACCAGCGCGCGCGCCAGCGCCGCCCGCTGCTGCTGGCCGCCAGAAACTTGGGCCGGTCTCCGGTCCAGCACATGGGCGATCCCCAGCAGGTCAGCAGTCTGCCGCACCTTCTGCGCGATCTCGACCCGCGGCGAACGCTTGAGCCGAAGTGGAAACGCGATGTTCTCAAAGAGCGTAAGGTGCGGGTAGAGCGCGTACGATTGGAAGACCATCCCCACGTCGCGATCGCGCGGGTGCAGATGCTCGACCCTGCGCTCCCCAAAATAGATCTGGCCAGCCGTGGGCTGATAGATGCCCGCGATCATCAGCAGCGTCGTGGTCTTGCCGCACCCCGAGGGCCCTAGGAACGCGATCAACTCGCCGGCGCGGACGGCAAGATCCAAGATCCGGAGGGCCACCACATTGCCGAACTGTTTCGTCAGTCCCTCCAGGCGGACACTCTGGCCCTTCATCCCTT
>VBAN01000444.1 GCA_005882445.1 Candidatus Segetimicrobium genomatis
ACCCGCAGGCGCGCCGCCGCCGCGATCAGGTCCTTGGTGATCCGCGCCGGCAGGCGGACGATGAGCCCGTCGGCCGACTCCAGCGCCTGGGCCAGGCGCCTCGGCGGGGAATCGGCGGGAACGATCTCGATCTCCGCCCGGGATGCCGGCAATTCCTGGCCGGACGGATGAAGCATTGGGTTGAGCAGCACGATCCTCGACATGGGTCCCCCCTTACAGTCGGTTCCAACCTCTGCTTGCTGTTCGCTCCACTCTGGTCTGGAGTCCCCGAAGGGGGCAACCCCTACTTGCCGTTTGTTTCAATTCGGTTTGGAGCCCCCGCAGGGGGAAATCGCCCCCATCCGGGCGAGGGTCTCGAGCGTCTCGCAGAGGGGAAGGCCGACGATGTTCGTGTAGGACCCCTCGATCCTCCGCACCATGCCGGCGGCCCGGCCCTGAATCGCATAGGCGCCGGCCTTGTCGAAGGGGCGCTCGGCGGCCACGTAGCCGGTGATCTCCGCATCGCCCAGCGATCGAAAGCACACCCGCGTCGTGACCGCCCCGACGTGGATCCGGTCCACCGCCGCGTCGTACACCGCGTACCCGGTGACGACATCGTGGACCTCCCCCGAGAGCTTTCGCAGCATCCGCTCGGCGTCGGCCGCATCGCGCGGTTTGCCCAGCACCTCTCCGCCCAGCACCACCACCGTGTCCGCGCCGATGAAGAAGCGCCCGGGATGCGACGCCGCGACGGCTCGGACCTTCTCCGCGGCCAGCCGCCGGACATGCTCGTCCGGAGTCTCCCCCGGACGGAGCTCCTCGGGGATACCGCTGGGGACCACGTTGACCACGATGCCGGCGGAGGCGAGGAGCTCCACCCGCCGGGGCGACGCCGACGCGAGCACGATCTCAGCGGTGGGCCGGCGCACGGATCGCCCGTGTGCTCACACGACCGGCGCGCCCGGGAGGCGCAACGTCCGGGCGAGCTGCGCCACCTGCGCGAGCGCTTCGGGCAATGTCAGCCGGCGATAGTCCAGGTCGGCGACCAGGAGCCGGATCCCGAGGGCTTCGTACCGCGCGGCGAGGTCGGTCGTGAGGGGGTGACTCACCCCGGGACGCGCACTGAGGAAGAGGTCGGACATCGAGCGCCCGGCCCGCGCCGCCCACTCGCGCAGGCGCCCCAGCCGCTCGGCGACCTGCTCGGGCAGGAGATTCAAGGGATGCCACCCGTCGCAGACCTCGGCCACGCGGCGCAGCGCGACATCGCTCTCGCCTCCCCCCAGTACCGGCAGCCGGGCGCCCTGGGCCGGCTTGGGGTCCAGCCCAAACGGCGGCAACCGGTAGAACCGCCCCTGGAAGCTCACGGGGTCCGGTCCCCAGCAGGCCTTGAGGATGCGGATCGCCTC
>VBAN01000446.1 GCA_005882445.1 Candidatus Segetimicrobium genomatis
CGACGCCGTCTATGTCTGCTATCACGACGACCGGGATGCATGTTCATGCCGTAAGCCGCAACCAGGCCTCCTGCTCCGGGCGGCGGCCGAGCACGCCATTGATCTGCCCAAGAGTTTCATGATTGGAGATCGGTGGAGGGACATCGAGGCCGGCCGCCGGGCGGGCTGTCTGACCATCCGGTTGGAACAGCCCTATGCGCGGGCGGATCCTGAGAGCGCGCCGGATTATCATACCCGTTCGCTCCCGGACGCGGCGTCGTGGATTCTCGCGCGATGCGCCCCCGCGGGAGGGATCCCATGAGGCCGGTGTCTGAGCTGCGGGTGAAGATCTTCGCGGACTGCGCGGACCTCCAGGGCATGCGGGAGATGGCGCGCCAGCCGTGGATCAAGGGGTTTACGACCAACCCCACCCTGATGCGCAAAGCGGGGGTGCCCGATTACCGGGCGTTCGCCCGCGACGTGCTCGCCGCGATACCGGATCGGCCGATTTCATTCGAGGTGTTCTCGGACGAGTTCGACGAGATGGCCCACCAGGCGCGGGAGATCGCGACGTGGGGAAAGAACGTCTACGTCAAGATCCCGGTGACCAACACCCGCCGGGAGCCGGCGGCCCGGGTGATTCGCGCCCTGGCGGAGGCGGGGATCAAGGTCAACGTCACCGCGATCCTGGCGCTGGACCAGGTGCGCGACGCGGCTCAGGCGCGCGCCGGGGGCGCGCCGGCGTACGTTTCCGTGTTCGCCGGCCGGGTGGCGGACACCGGGCGGGACCCGGTCTCGCTGATGGCCGCGGCCCGCGAGATCGTCGCGCTGACTCCGAACGTCGAGCTCATCTGGGCGAGCCCCCGCGAGGTC
>VBAN01000447.1 GCA_005882445.1 Candidatus Segetimicrobium genomatis
TAGTCACGCCGGACCAGGGCGGAGATCAGAATCCCGGCGGCCAGCGCCTCGAGCGCGGCCATCGCCACGAGCGCCCGGGCGGCGCTGGTCACCGGTCCCGGCAGGCGGGCGCGGCCGCCGAGGGCCGCGGCCGCCAGCGCGTACAGCGCCAGGACGAGCGCCGCAAGCAGGCTGAACCGGCCGAGGTCAGCCAACACCGGAGGCGCCCCGCCGCATTAGCCCGGGACCCGCTTCTGCGGGTCGGCCGGATTGTACTTGGTCGGGCACTTGGCCAGGAGCGTCGTCGCCGCGAACACGCCGTCGGCGCTGAGCCGGCCCTCCACCACTACCTGGCGGCCCTCGGCGAAGATGTCGGGCACGACGCCGCTGTAGCGCACCGGGATCGCGTCGACCCCGTCGGTCACGGCAAAACGCAGGTGCTGGTGCGAGGCGTCCCAGGCGACCGACCCGGGCACCACCGTGCCGCCAAGCCGCACGGGCCCTGGGGCGGCCGGGTGCTCGTGCCGGAGCTCGCCGACCGTCACCCAGTAGGTCGCGCCCTGCTGGATCCCGCCGTAGACCAGGTAGGCCAGCGCGAGGACCACGACCACCACCCCGGCGACGAACGCAACCGGCCGCGCGGGCCCGGTCACGACGGTCCGGCACCCGTGCGGGGGCCGCCCGCGGGGGCCTGCGTCCGCGCCGAACCCCGCGACCGCTCGACCAGCTCCGCCACTTGACGCTCCAGGACGCGGCTGCGCCGGGCCAGGCCGTAGAGGTAGAGAAAGATGCCGACCCACACCAGCGCGTACGCCCAGAAGAGATAGGCCATCGCCGTCAGCCGCTCTCGTCGGCCAGCCCCGCCACCTGCATCTCCAAAAGGCCGAGGCGCAGGCGCGCGCGGAAGAGCAGCACGTAAAAGAGGCTCCAGGCCACCAGCCCAACGCCGAGCGCCTGGGCCATCGAGGGGGCGAGGCCGATGCTGTGCGTGGTGAAGATCACCGGGGAGAGCGCGCGCAGGTAGCGCGCCGAGAACCAGACCAGCGGCACATCGACGAATCCGACAATGGCGAAGACCGCCGCGAACCGCGCCCGGCGCGGGTCGTCCCCGGCCGCGCTGCGGAGCATCAGGTACCCGACGTAGATCAGCCACAGAATCAAGTACGTCACGAGTTGGGGGTCCCAGGTCCACCAGGTCCCCCAGACCGGACGGGCCCACAGCGAGCCGGTGACAATGACCAGCGTGCTGAACAGCACCCCGATCTCGGCCGCCGACGCCCCGGCCGCGTCCCACTCGCGCCGGCCCGTGCGCAGATACTGGATCCCCGCCCAGCAGGCGTGTCCAAAGGCCACGAAGCCGATCCACGCGAGCGGAAGGTGCACATAGAAGATCCGCTGGATCGGCCCCATCACCTGCTCGGTCTGGGCGAAGAGGAACGCGCCCACGAGGGCGAGGAGCATCGTGACCAGCGTTCCCCAAGCCAGCAGGCTATCCAAAGGTCCGGGTCATCTCCTTCAGGCCTCCACCGCAGATACTAACGCGCACCTCGCTTCGAGGCTGTGTCGATCATAACAGCCGGATGCCGGACGTTTCAACGGAAGTCCAATGACAGGAAACAGCGGGAAACTGACCGCGGCCCGCGCGAGGCCCACGGCGCGGCGGGCGCGGACGGCCGCCTATTCGTCCACCACGAATCCGTAGAGCCACATCCCGAGCACGACGAAGATGATGTCCACCGACGCCAGCATGTTCGAGGATCGGAACACGTCGGCGAGCGCGCGCCCGTCCAGGACCGCGGCGATCCCGGCCAGGGAAAGGATGATCGCCGGGAGCGCCACCGGGAGCAGCAGGATCGGCAGCAGCACCTCCCGCAGGCGGGTGGCCGACGTCATCGCCCCCAGGAGCGTCCCGACCGCGGTAAACCCGACCGCGCCGAGCCCCAGCGGCAGCGCGAGCCATCCCGCGCGGC
>VBAN01000445.1 GCA_005882445.1 Candidatus Segetimicrobium genomatis
GAGGGCCGGATCGGGCGGCTCGTCGACTTCTACTGCACGACCACCGGCAACGACCAGCGGCTCATCGACTGCCGGCGCAACGGCGAGGAAATCGCGGAGACGCTGTGGCGGGAGCGGGTCGACGGGGTCCTGCTGGTGGCGACCTGAGGGTCCTGTAATCGTTGCGGCGCAACGATCAGCAAAGAGATCGAACGCAGGAAGATCCCGGTGGCGGTGATCAGCGCGCTGCCGCCCCTCGCGCTGCAGGCGGGCGCGAACCGGGTGGTGCAGGGGGTGGCGATCGAGCACGTCTGCGGCGATCCGTCGCTGCCGCCGGACGCCGACCGGGCGCTGCGGCGGAGCATCGTCGAGCAGGGCCTCCGGGCCCTCACCGCCGACGTCCAGACCCCCACCGTCTTTGGGGGAGCGGGATAGCCGCGATGGAGCTCGCGCTGGGCACCTTCCCTGTCGACCACATCGCACTGGGGTCCCCGCCGGGGTGGGCGGGCGGCCGCCTGGTCATCGATCCGGCGCGGGTCCGCTCCCTCGTCTCGGACGACCCCCGGATCCGCGAGGTCGCCGTGGACGTCGTCGCGCCCGGCGAGCCGGCGCGGATCATCCACGTCCGGGACATCATCGAGCCGCGGATCAAGGTCGAGGGCCCGGGCCACACCTACCCGGGCATCTGCGGCCATCCGGTCGAGACCGTGGGCGCCGGCGTGACCCACCGCTACGCCGGGTTCGGGGTGCTCATCGCCTCGGAGGCGCTGCCGCACATCCGCCGGACCGTGAGCGCGGCCACGGACAGCCTCATCGACATGTCGGGACCGGGCGCGGTGACCGTGTACAGCACCCTCCGGTACCTGGTTCTTACCATCACGACCGCGCCCGACCTCGAGCTGACCGAGTGGAACGAGGCGCTCCTCGGGGCGGGCCACCGCGTCGCCGCCGACCTCGCCGGCCTCGTGCGGGGACAGGTCCCGCCGCGGCAGGCGCGGTACGCGCTGAGCCCGCCGGCGGCGGACCGGCCCCGGGTCGTGCACGTGCACACGCTGAACGCGTCCATGGTCCCGGGGATCGGCACCGGCATCTACGGCTACACCCGGCACGCGCTGCCGGTCCTGCTGCACCCCAACGAGATCCTGGACGGGGCGATCGCCGGCGACGCGGTCGTCACGTACCCGGGCAAGTGCTCGTGGCTCCACGTCAATAACCCCGCGCTGCAGGCGCTCTACGCGCGCGACGGGCGCGACGTCACCTGGCTCGGATCGGTCGTCGCCCGCACCCGGTGGGGGTCCCTGCACGAGAAGCAGTTGAGCGCCCATCAGACGGCCAAGGTCGCCCAGATGCTCGGCGCGCAGGGGGCGCTCGTGACGTGGAACCACGGGGGGAACGACCTCATCGAGGTGATGCTCACGATCCAGGGCCTCGAGCGCGCCGGGATCACGACGACGTTTCTCACGATCGAATCGGACATCAAGGTGGTGCGGATGATCCCCGCGCTCGCCGAGACGGGAGCGGCGGAGCCCCCGCTGCTCTTCAGCGTGCCCGAGGCGCGCGCCATCGTCAGCACGGGCACGCTCGCGCCCGCCGAGGCGCTGCCGGCGATGGCCCGGGTGGTGGGCGGGACCGCGGTGGTGTTCGATCAGGAGCGTCCGGACGACCGGACCCCGGCCGCCGGGCCGCTGGACCTGGAAGCGCTCTCGGGCGCGTACTCCCCGATCTTCGGCCACTTCGACAACTATGGGCTCGGCGCCCAAAGCT
>VBAN01000448.1:0-3281 GCA_005882445.1 Candidatus Segetimicrobium genomatis
CCGTCAGCAGCTGCGGCGTGAGTCTCGGCACCGGAACCCGGACGTCGCTCAAGCTGGCGGACGCGGACGCGATCGCCCAGCTGGTCCCCGAGGTGGCCGCCGCCGCGCCGTCCTCGCAAACAAGCGCCCAGGCCGTCGCGGGCGGGACCAACTGGTTCACGACGATCGTCGGGTCCACGACGTCGTGGCCGGCGGTCAATAACTGGAACGTGGCGCAGGGGCGGTTTTTCACGTCGAATGAGCAGGCGCAGCGGGCCAAGGTGGCGGTCCTCGGCAGCACCGTCGCGGCGAGCCTCTTCCCCGCGGGCGGCGCCGTCGGATCCGGCGTGGTGATCAAGAACGTGCCGTTTCGCGTCGTCGGCGTGCTCGACACCAAGGGGCAGACCTTTTTCGGACACGACCGCGACGACACGATCGTCGTGCCGATTTCGACACTCCTGGACCGGCTCACCGGCAACTCGTGGGTGGGCAGCATCGCCATCTCCGCCACCGCGCCGGAAGCCGTGCCGGGGGTGATCGACGCCGCGGAGCGGCTGCTGCGCCTCCGCCACCATCTCGCGCCGTATCAGCCGGACGATTTCTCCGTGCACAACATCTCGGACGTGCAACAGGTGCGCCTGGCGACCTCCCAGACCCAGGCGCTGCTCCTCGCGGGCATCGCGGTCGTCTCGCTCGTCGTCGGCGGGATCGGCATCATGAACATCATGCTCGTCTCCGTGACCGAGCGGACGCGGGAGATCGGGCTCCGGATGGCCGTGGGGGCCCGGGGGCGGGACATCCTCCTCCAGTTCCTCGTGGAGGCGCTGACGCTGGCTTCTGCCGGCGGGGTGATCGGGATCGGGCTTGGATTCGGCACCGCCCGAGCGACATCGGCCCTCGGGCACTGGCCGGTCGTTATCTCGCCGTTCTCGATGATCCTCGGGTTTACGTCCGCCGCGCTGGTCGGCGTGGTCTTCGGGTTCTATCCGGCGCAGCGGGCGGCGGCGCTGGATCCCATCGTGGCGCTCCGGTACGAGTAGCGGGGGGGGGCCTCCTCCCCTAGGGTGATTCCCGGATTGGATGTCATTGTCTTTGGCGTATGCTTTGTATACGCTATGACAGCGTGACACCATCAGGGTAGAGGCCGCAACCACGCCTATGGGCCTTCCGGGGGGGCCGTCGTACCGGCAATTCGGTTGATCGCTAGGGCTGGTCTGGGGGAGGGATGGGCCGATGAAGCGGTGGATCGTCGTGTTGATCCTGAGCGTCTTGTTGATTGGCCGTGCCCTGACGAGTGTCGAGGCCATGGGAGCCGAGTCCGGGGACGTGCACAATGAAGGCGACCATAACACCCAAGACGACCACGGGCCTCACAACCTCGAGCGCCTGGCCTTTTGATCGCTGACGCCAGCGTTCTTCCGGCGGCATGACGACAATGCGGCGGGCGCGGCCACGCGGCTGGGCCGGGTTGTTCACCGGCGCGAACTTCGCGAGCCGCAGCTTCGAACTGGCGGTGACTCTGGGCGCGGGCGGGGCCGTCGCCTCGGTGCTCGCGTTCCCCCTGAGCACCCCGCCGACACCGCTCGCGACCTGGCCCCTCGGCGCCGTGATGGCGGTCGCCGCCATCCCCGCGATCGCGCTTGCAGGCGTCTTCCCGCTCTCCGTCGGACAGAAGATGTATCTCAACCTTGGGAGCGGCGTCGCGTTTGGGCTGCTCCTCATCCTGCCGCCCCCACAGGGGCTGGCGATCGCCTTTGCGGGCATGCTCGCCGGTCAGCTCGTACGGCGATCTCGCGGCTACCGCCTGACGCTCCCCACGATCGTCTTCAACCAGGCGCAGTATCTCGCGACCTGGGCCCTGGTGGTGCTGACGAACGCCCGCATCCGCTCGGAGGCGCCCGCGCAGTTGCCCGATGGCGCATGGCTGGCGACGGTCGGCGCGGGAGTCGTCTACCTGGTCGTCAATTCCTGGCTCGTCAGCACCCACAACGCGCTGCGCAGACGCGGCGCTGCCTGGGACCTGTGGGTGCGGTTCATCGGCGAGGCGGGCGCCGGCTACGCGGTGGCCCTGGCCATCGGCGCGGGGATCGCGATCGTTGCGGGCCGCTCCCCAGCGCTCGTCGTGCCGATCATCGCGGCCGTCGCGGTTGCGCACTGGGCCGCCGCCCGGCCGAGTCGCGGATACCTCAGGCAGATCGCCCCCTTCCTCGCGGCGTTGGTGGAGGCCGCGGAGCGGCGCTCGTTCGAGACCGTGGAGCACTCTGAGCGCGTCTCATGGTGGGCCGAGCGCTTGGCCCGGCGCTTCGGTGTCCCCGAGAGCGAGGCCGACGCCATCGCTGTGGCCGCGAAGCTGCATGACCTCGGCAAGATCGCCCTGGGGGTGCCGATCGGTGAAGACGGAGGCGAGGGCGCCGATTCCACCCAGGTCCACCCGACCATCGCCGGCGAACTGCTCAGGCGTGTTCCTGGTCTTGAGGGGGCGGCACGTTATCTCCGAGCGCAGGCGGAATGGTACGACGGCAGCGGATCCCCCGATCACCTGGCGGGAGAGACCATCCCTCTCGCCTCGCGGATCATCGCCGTCGCGGACGCGTACGACCTGGCGCTCGAACACGGTCCCGGCGCTGTTGCCGGCGGCCACGACCAGGCGCTCGCACGCATCCGCGGTCGCGCCGGAACGCAGTTCGACCCCGGGGTCGTTGCGGCGATGGAAGCTCTGGTCAGCGCCGACGTCTCCCGAGCCCCCTCGATGGGGACACCCGGGACGTCACCCGCCTACGTGGGCGGACTGCTCCTGACGGCCGCGGGCGCGCGGGACGGGCTGATGGTCGCCACCGCGGGGCGCACCTGGATCGACCGCATCCTCAGGCTTGAGGCGCTTCACCGGGTTCAACCCCATCCTGCCCCCCAGTTCATCGTCCCTGCGGCGGGCGCCCCTCCATCTTCCATGTTGATCATCGACCAGCAGGAGAACGAGCGCCTGAGGATCGCGCGCGAGCTGCACGACGAGGTCGGCGGAACCCTGACCTGGCTCCGGTGCACCCTCCGGACGCTCCCGGACCTGCCGGCGGTGCGCGAAGCGAAGGCCGGTATCGACGCCCTGACCACGCAGATTCGCAACATCTCGATCGACCTCCGGCCCGCGGCCCTCGACGACCTGGGCCTCGCGGCAGCGCTGGTGCGCCATACGCAGCGCTACGCGTCTGTGACGGGCATCCGGGTCAACCTGACTCACTCCGGCCTCGACCGGCGTTTGCCGAGCCAGGTCGAAACGGCGGCGTTCCGGATCATCCAGGAGGCGC
>VBAN01000448.1:3350-5804 GCA_005882445.1 Candidatus Segetimicrobium genomatis
CAGCTCGAGCGGCCTTGCCGGAATGCGGGAGCGGGCACTCCTGCTCGCCGGATCGTTTACGGTCGCTTCAAGCCCGGGGTCCGGCACTCGGGTTGAGGCACACCTTCCCGTGGGCCTGTGAGCATGCAGACGATCGGCGCCACCCTGAAGACCGCGACGATCATCCTGGCCGACGACCACCCGCTCGTCCGGCGGGGCGTGCGCTCTCTCTTTCAGCCCTTCCCCGAGTACTCGATCGTCGCCGAAGCCGAGGACGGCTTCACAGCGGTGGAGCTGGTCGAGCGCTGGTCGCCCGACGTGCTCATCGTGGACATCACGATGCCCGGGCTCGATGGCATGGAGGTCACCCGGCGGGCCGCGCAACGATGTCCCGAGATCCGGTCCGTGATCCTGTCGATGCACGAGGATGAGGCCCACGTGTTCGAGGCGCTTCGCGCGGGGGCCACGGCGTACGTGCTGAAGCGGGCGGTGGCGGACGATCTCGTGGAGGCGGTGCGCGCGGCGCTCGAGGGCCGGCGCTACCTCAGCCCGCCGCTTTCCGCGCGCGCCCTCGAGGACTACGCGGCGGGGGTCGGCGGCCGGTCCGGCCAGCCGCTGGACGCGTACGGAGCGCTCACGCCGCGTCAGCGCGAAGTCCTGCACCTTGCTGCCAAAGGGATGACGTATGCCGAGATAGCCACCCATCTGGGCGTCAGCACGCATACTGTGGAGGCCCACCTGAGCAACCTTATGCGCAAACTGGGCTTTCGCAGCACGAGAGAGATTATCCGGTACGCTTTCAAACGGGGCCTCACCGACTAAACCCGCAGTGGTGTAACCCGAACGCGCGTTCGTTCCGGATTCCCGGGACGGTCCTCCCTGGAATCCGGAATGGATTCGGCCCGCCGCATCGGTCATAGTAATGAACACTAACCCACTTGGCCACCCTCGGATGAACAGCGAATTACCTGATCGGGAGATCACGGGAAGCGAGACCCCCGCAAACGGCCACACAAACGGCATAAACGGCCATACGAACGGCCATACAAACGGCCACACAAACGGGACAAACGGCCACCGCGTAAGAGTGCTTGCGGCTGATCCGCATCCAATCACGTTGTCGGGGCTGCAGCGCATTCTGCGATCCGATCCAGAGCTCGAGCTGGTGGGGGCCTGCGGCACCGGCAAGGAAGCGCTGGAAGCGCTGGAACTCTGCGCGTCCCTGTGCCCGTTGGTCCTGATCACCGATGTGAGCCTGCCCGACATGTCTGGAGTCGAACTCTGGCGGGCCATCAAGCGGAGCGCCCCGGACGCGGAAGTGCTCGTCCTCACCGCGGCCGATGACAACGCCAGCATCCTCGAAGCCGTTGGCGCCGGGGTGTCGGGATACGTGCTCAAGGACATCACGCCCGAAAATCTTCTGCGGGCCATCCACGCGGTGCGGCGGGGGCAGACGCTGGTCCATCCCCGCATTGTGCGGCGCATGGCCGACCGGCTCACGCGCATCGCAAGCGACGGTAACGGCGGGCTGGTGGTCGGTGAGACGCTCACCGAACGGGAGGCCGAAATCCTTACTGAGGTCGCGAAAGGGTTGTCGAACAGGGAGATCGCGCACAAGCTGTACATTTCTGAAAGCACGGTCAAGAGCCGGTTGAAGACCATCTTCAGCAAGCTCGACGTCCGCGCCCGCACCCAGGCTGCCGCGTACGCGATTCGCCGGGGGTACGTGCGGTAGTCCCCCGCCGGGGGGCCGTCTTGCGCCCGCGTCCGATGATCCTTGAGTTTACGTCCGCCTCGCCGGCCGGCGTGGTCTTCGGGTTCTTCCCGGCGCGGCGGGCCGCGGCGCCGGATCCCATCGGGGCGCTGCGGTACGAGTAGAGCCCCGGCCCGGGGAACCCGCGGCGCTCCCCTCGCGCAGGCACGCCTCCACGGCTCCGAGCACTCTGCGGATCCGTTCCGTCGTGGCTTGGTTGCCCAGATGCCCGATGCGGATGACCCGCCCGGCGAGATGGTCTAGTCCGCCGGCCACGGCGATCCGGTGCCGGACGCGCAGCTGCTCCATCAAGGCTGCGGCCTTGATGCCGTCCGGCGGATAGGCGACGGTCACGGTCGGCGAAGCCCAGCGGCGGTCGGCGAACAGCGTGAACCCCAGGCGTTCCAACCCTCCGCGGAGCAGTTCGGCGGCCTGGCGGTGGCGTTCGAACCGGGCGTCCAGACCTTCGTCGAGGATGCGCTCGATCGCCCGATTCAGCGCCACGATGTTATTGCTCGGGATCGTGACCGGGTAGGGGTGGTGGGGCCACTCGCGCTCGTAGCGGCGCCAGTTGCGCAGGTTGAGGTACCAGCCCCGAGACGGCGCGGGCTGGCCGTCGATGATCTCCCACCCCAGCGATGTCACCGCGACCGGCGCGACCCCCGGCGGGCTCTCCAGACACTTCTGCGATGCGGTCGCCACCGCCGCCAGCCCCCAACCAT